>NZ_CBDLAM010000063.1:9794-10621 GCF_965301125.1 Anaerosporobacter sp.
GGTGATTGAATATCAACTGTAAGGCCCCATTCAAAACGAGAGCGAAGGCGTTCTTCTAGAGTTTCTATATCTTTTGGTGGCTTATCTGAAGATATAATAATTTGTTTCTTTGACTCATGAAGTGTATTAAAAGTATGGAAAAACTCTTCCTGAGTACTTTCTTTACCTATAATAAATTGAATATCGTCAATAAGTAATACATCTATATTACGATATTTTTCACGAAATTCTGCAGTTGATGAATTTTCACTTCTATTACGAATAGCGTCAATTAGTTCGTTCGTAAATGTTTCACTAGTTACATATAAAACCTTACTTAAAGGATTGTGTTCTAATATAAAGTGAGCGATGGAATGCATCAAATGGGTCTTTCCTAATCCAACACCTCCATATATAAATAGAGGATTGTATACTTCAGCAGGGGATTCTGCTACTGCTAACGATGCAGCATGAGCAAGATTATTATTAGTACCTACGACAAAAGTGTCAAAAGTATAACGTGGATTTAGAAAAGGATATTTGTTTTTTTGTGCGGAGTTTCCTTGATTACTACTATTATTATCAGCTTTAGATATTTTCTTGGCTTCATCAGGTAGAACGATAGATATTTCATAGCTCTTCCCTGTTATTTCTTCAATAGCAACTTTAATTGGTATACCATACTTCTTGCTGATAAAACTAACTCCGTCTTTTCCTAAATCAGGATTGCTTAATATAGTAATTAAATCATCTTCTACGTCATATACTTTTAAAGGTGCTAACCAAGTACGAAATGAAACATCTGTTATATCATGTGTGATTTTAACAGACATTAGAATCTCGTCCCA
>NZ_CBDLAM010000063.1:10631-20031 GCF_965301125.1 Anaerosporobacter sp.
ATATATTATAACAAGATTATTAAATTTTCAATGGCTAACTATACAAAATCTGTTGATGTTGTGGACAATCTTTGATAACATAGAGCTATAACATCCAATTTCCACAACTTATCCACGAACCATCCAAAAGAATTAACATCCATGTGTATAAAACAATAAAATTATAAACATCGTCACAAAATATAGTAAATTGAGCATTTTTTTTTATATTATTTAAATAATTAACGTAAAATCAAAAAGTTATCCACAAGTTATCCACAAATTGTTGATAACTTTTTGGATGGTTGGTGTGGATATTGTATTTTAACCAATTTTTCCACAAATAAATCACAGACCATCCAAAACGGTGTGTAAAACTAATAAAAAACTAATAGTTGGTCATACTTATATAGTAATTAGCAGGTTAATAATTTTGTAAATAACACTTGACGGAATTAATCAATGCTAATATAATAAACGTGATATTGTAATTTAACTTATAATAGAATAAATACGCTTACTATAAATAGTTGGGTATAACTAAGGAGGTGTTTTGTAATGAAAATGACATTCCAACCAAAGAAGAGATCAAGATCTAAAGTTCATGGTTTCAGAAAGAGAATGAGCACTGCTAACGGTAGAAAGGTTCTTGCTAGCAGAAGAGCAAAAGGAAGACATAAATTATCAGCATAGGTCGCAGTTTTGTGACCTTTTTTCTCTATGGTAGGTTCTTTATGGGTTACTCCTAGGGAATAAGATTGAATAATATTTGTTAATAGGGGATTTTGAAATTGTCAGAATCATTGAAAAGTAATAGAGATTTTCAAAATGTGTATAAGAATGGAAAATCGTTTGCTAATAAGTATTTAGTTATGTATATAGTAAAAAACGATTTAGGTACATTACGATTAGGAATATCGGTTAGTAAAAAAGTAGGAAATAGCGTTATTAGACATCGTGTGACGAGACTGATTAGAGAAAGTTTTCGATTGAATGATTACCAGTTTAATAGTGGTTTAGACGTAGTTGTAATTGGAAGAGCGGGAGCAAAGGGAAGAAATTATCAGGAAATTAGTAGCGCAGTTTTGCATTTATGTAAGCTGCATAAAATAGTAAAAGAGATGAATGATTAGTGAAACGAATATTGATATTTCTTTTAAAATTATATAGAAAGTACATTTCACCCTTAAAAGGAAGGCCTACTTGTATTTATACGCCTACCTGCTCTTTGTATGCAATGGAAGCACTACAAAAGTATGGTGCTATTAAAGGAACATATCTTGCAGTAAGAAGAGTATTGAGGTGTCACCCATTTGCTAAGGGTGGTTATGATCCGGTTCCTTAATAACGAGGAGGAATAACAGTTGACAAATTTATTTTTAACACAAAGTGGCGGTATATTAGGTCCAATCGCAAGTTTACTTGGATGGATTTTAAATGTAATTTATGAATTTCTAAGTTTGTTCCATATTGAAAATGCGGCACTTTGTATTATATTATTTACGTTTATCGTAAAAGCTTTGATGATTCCGTTAACTATCAAACAACAAAAGTTTACTAGAATCTCTTCAAAGATGAATCCAGAACTAATGAAAATTCAAGAAAAGTATAAAGGAAAACGTGATGAAGTTTCCATGAGAAAACAACAGCTTGAGACACAGGCAGTATATCAAAAATACGGCGCGAATCCTACAAGTGGTTGTCTTCCTATGTTAATTACTTTACCAATCTTATTTGCTTTATACCAAGTTATATATAGAATTCCTGCTTATATAGGAGACATTAGATCACTATATGAATCTATTGCTACAGGATTACAGTCAACTCCTGATTTTGCAAATACTTTAGCAGATAATTTAAAAGTGACAGGTTTATCTGCTGATAGCAGTATTAACTCAATAATTGACGCATTATCTAAGTTTAATACTGGAACTTGGGCTGATTTAGCTAAAAATTTCCCTAATTTAAGTGATGTTATTACTACTAATTCAGATAAAATTATGCATATCAACTCATTCCTTGGTGGATTAAACATTGCAGATACTCCTGTTTCAAAAATGTGGCCAGGCTTACTTGTTCCAATTCTTGCGGTTGCAACACAATGGTATCAAACAAAACAAATGACAGATACAAATGGTATGGACAAGAATGCACCAGCTGCAGCTAGTATGAAAGCTATGAATACATTCATGCCATTATTCTCAGGATTTATCTGTTTAACGTTACCAATTGGTATTGGTCTTTACTGGGTAGCGGGTTCAGTGTTCCAAATCATACAACAATTTGCTATTAATAGACATTTTGAAAAGATTGATATTGATAAATTAGTTGAGCAAAGTGTTGAAAAAGCTAAGAAAAAGAAAAAACATGTTGATTATGAAAAGACTCTAGAAGAGTTAGCCAAGAAACAAACAAAATCCATTGGAGATAAGGCGGGGGCTTACAACAATTCAGCAAGCAATAGTAACAGCATAAAAAACAAAGCGAATTCTAATGTAAATACAAAAGAAAATAATGATAGTGCTAATAAGAACTACAAACCAGGTAGTATTGCTGAAAGAGCAAATTTATTGAAAGGTATGAATAGCTCAGGTAAGGGGGAAAAGTAATCATGAATGAATGGATTGAGGTTACAGCAAAGAATGTTAATGAAGCATTGACTGAAGCATTAATTAAACTTGAGACTACAAGCGATAATGTTGAATATGAAGTACTTGAAAAAGAATCAAACGGAATTTTAGGCCTATTTAGTAGACCTGCAAAAATCAGAGTTCGTAGTAAAAAGACAATAGAAGGTGTTGCTACTAACTTTTTGAGAAAAGTGTTTGTTTCAATGAACCTTGTTGTTGAAATTAAAGTTGACTATAACAAAGAAGAAGGTTATGTAAATATTGATTTAAGTGGAGACGACATGGGTGTTCTAATTGGAAAAAGAGGACAAACATTAGACTCTTTGCAGTATTTAGTAAGTCTTGTTGTTAACAAAGAAAGCAATAGCTACTTAAAAGTTAAGGTAGATACAGAAAATTATCGTGAAAGAAGAAAAGAAACGCTTGAAAACCTTGCTAAAAATATTGCATATAAGGTAAAGAGAACGAAACATTCCGTATCACTTGAACCAATGAATCCATTTGAAAGAAGAATTATCCACTCCGCCCTTCAAAATGATAAGTATGTTGAGACTCATAGTGAAGGCGAAGAGCCATACAGAAGAGTTGTTGTAACTCTGAAAAAGTACACGAAAGAATATAAAGGTAGCTATAATAAAGAATATAGTTATAAAAAAGAATACAAAAAAGATTATAAGAAAGATTATAATAAAACCTATGGAGCTAAAATAGCGTCCACAGTTAGCGTAACAGAAGAATAATAATATGGGGCTGTAGCAAAAGTTATACAATTTAAGATTTTGCGACAGCCCCTATTATGTAACTATTTGTTACTAGATATAGAATAGTTGGATGCTCTATTTATTATTAGAAAGGAATGTATAAAAAATTGAAAACAGATACAATCGCTGCAATTGCTACAGGAATGACGAATGCTGGTATAAGTATCGTTAGAATGAGCGGTGATGAAGCATTAGAAATTATAGATAAGATCTATCATTCTCCAAAAAAGAATAAAAAACTATCGGAAGTAGCAAGCCATACCGTTCACTATGGTTATATTTTGGATGGTGAACAAACAATTGATGAAGTTATGGTATTGGTCATGAAAGGACCAAATACGTATACAAGGGAAGATGTAGTAGAAATTGATTGCCATGGTGGTGTGGTAGTAACAAAGAAAATATTAGAAACCGTTATTAAATATGGTGCAAGAGTAGCAGAACCAGGTGAGTTTACAAAAAGAGCTTTTGTTAATGGAAGAATTGATTTATCACAAGCAGAAGCGGTAATTGATGTTATTAATGCGAAAAATGAATATGCTCTTAGTAGTTCAATGAGTCAACTAAAAGGGAATATTTTAAATAGAATTAAAGAAATAAGAGACAATGTGATTCATAATGTAGCATTTATTGAAGCTGCACTAGATGATCCAGAACACATTGAGATTGGAAATTTCTCAGAAACATTATTAAATAATGTAGAAAATAATATAGAAGTGATAGATAAGTTATTAGAATCAGCGGATAATGGTCGATTATTACGAGAGGGTATTAAGACAGTTATCGTAGGAAAACCAAATGCGGGTAAGTCTTCTCTTATGAATGTATTATTAGGAGAAGATCGAGCAATCGTAACAGATATAGAGGGAACAACAAGAGATACGTTAGAGGAAACCATTAACATTCATGGGGTTACTCTTAATATTGTAGATACGGCAGGTATAAGAGATACAGAAGATGTAATTGAAGAAATCGGTGTTAAGAAGGCAAAAGAAAATGCTGAAAAAGCTGACTTAGTAATTTATGTTGTGGATGGTTCAAGAAAATTAGATCAAAATGATTATGATATCATTGAGATGATAAAAGATAGAAAGTGTGTTATATTGTTGAATAAATCAGATTTACAAGCTGAGGTTACCAGTGAGCAGTTAGAAACAATTACAGGCAAAACTGTAATTAAGATATCTGCAAAAGAGGGGACTGGAATAGAGGAATTTGAGACATGCATAAAAGACCTATTCTATGAAGGAAAGCTTAATTTCAACGATGAAGTATATATAACCAATATAAGACATAAATCTGCCATTGTTGAGGCAAAAGAAAGCTTGGAGCAAGTAAAACAAAGTATTTTGGATGGAATGCCAGAAGATTTCTATTCAATAGACTTATTAAGTGCTTATAATTCACTAGGATATATTATTGGTGAAATGGTTGATGATGATTTAGTTAACACTATATTTAGAGAGTTTTGTATGGGTAAATAAAAGGTGACCGTTTGGATGGTTCATTTGGATGGTTGATATAGAAAGAAGTGAGGAAGGATTATGTTATATACGTATGAAGATTACGATGTTGTTGTCGTAGGTGCTGGACATGCAGGTTGTGAAGCGGCTTTAGCCAGTGCTAGATTATCTCTTAAAACCGCTATGTTTACAGTAAGTGTAGATAGTATTGCTTTGATGCCTTGTAATCCTAATGTAGGAGGTAGTTCGAAGGGGCATCTAGTTAAAGAAATAGACGCGCTTGGCGGTGAAATGGGTAAAAATATTGATAAGACATTTATACAGTCTAAGATGTTAAATAAGTCGAAAGGGCCAGCGGTACATTCTCTACGTGCACAGGCAGACAAACAAGACTATAGTAGAGAAATGAGAAAAGTAATAGAGAATACACCTAATCTTGAAGTGAAACAAGCCGAAGTATGTGAAATTTTGGTTGAGGATGGTATGGTTACTGGTGTTAAGACGTATTCAGGGGCAGTTTACCCTTGTAAAGCCGTTGTATTGGCAACAGGTACGTATCTTAGATCAAGATGTATCTATGGTGATGTAAGCAATTATACTGGTCCTAATGGACTTGCGTCAGCAAATCATTTGACAGATTCCTTAAAGAAACTCGGAATCGAAATGAGACGTTTTAAGACAGGAACTCCAGCTAGAATTGATAAGAGATCAATCGATTTTAGTAAAATGGAAGAACAAAAAGGTGATGAGGAAATTGTACCTTTTTCATTTACTAACACACCTGAAGATCTTGAAAGACCACAAGCGTCTTGTTGGTTAACCTATACAAATGAAGAGACGCATAAGATTATAAAAGATAATCTAGATCGTTCGCCATTATACTCAGGAGATATTGAAGGTACAGGACCTAGATATTGTCCATCCATTGAAGACAAAGTTGTACGATTTGCTGACAAGGATAGACATCAGGTGTTTATAGAGCCTGAAGGAAATTATACAAATGAAATGTATATCGGAGGTATGTCAAGTTCATTACCTGAGGATGTCCAGTATAAGATGTATCGTAGTGTACCTGGACTTGAGAATGCTAAGATAGTAAGAAATGCTTACGCAATTGAATATGATTGTATTAATCCAAACCAGTTAAAGGCTACCCTAGAATTCAAGAAAATAAGTGGATTATTCAGTGGTGGACAATTTAATGGTAGTTCTGGGTATGAAGAAGCGGCAGCACAGGGCTTAGTTGCAGGTATTAATGCAGCACTAAAAGCGTCAGGAAAAGAGCCTATTGTACTTGACCGTTCTGAATCCTATATTGGAGTATTAATAGATGATTTGGTAACGAAAGATAATAAAGAACCATATCGTATGATGACCTCTAGATCTGAGTATCGTTTATTATTAAGACAAGATAATGCAGATTTACGATTAAGTAAAGTTGGTCACGAAGCTGGTCTAATTAGTGATGAACGTTATGAAAGAGTTCTACTCAAAGAAAAGCTGATTAAAGAAGAGATGGAACGAATGGACCAAACTAGCATTGGAGCATCCAAAGAAGTTCAAGAATTGCTTGAAGCAAATGGTAGTACACCATTAAAAACAGGAACTACTCTAGGTGAATTAATTCGCAGACCTGAGCTTTGTTATGAAGTAATTGGTCCTATAGATAAAAATCGTAAGGAATTACCACGAGATGTAATCGAGCAAGTTAATATTAACATTAAGTATGAAGGATATATTAAGAGACAATTAAAGCAAGTAGAACAGTTTAAGAAATTAGAAGGAAAAGTAATTCCTGAAGATATTGATTATGAAAAGGTTCATAGTTTACGTCTTGAAGCAAAACAGAAGTTATCATTAGTGCGACCTCATTCTGTTGGACAGGCATCAAGAATAGCAGGAGTATCACCTGCAGATATATCTGTTTTATTAGTTTATCTATCATCCTTTCATGGAAAGAAATAATTTAAGTATAATGCCTAAAAGATAAATAGGAGAGAGTATGAGCAGAGAAGATATTTTAATGCAAGCAGCTAAAGAGCTTGATATTGAGTTATCCGAGATACAAGTTAATCAATTCATTAAATACTATGAAATACTAGTTGAATGGAATTCATTCATGAATCTTACGGGGATCACAGATTATGACGAAGTGGTAGTGAAACACTTTATAGATAGTTTATTAATTGTAAAAGCCTTTGATTTATCTAGTACAAGGTCTTTAATAGACGTGGGAACCGGTGCAGGATTTCCTGGTATTCCATTAAAGATTATTTATCCAAATATCAATGTGGTATTATTGGATTCTTTAAATAAAAGAATTAAGTTCTTGAATGAGGTTATTGATCAATTAGGATTAACTAAGATAGAAACCATCCATGGAAGAGCGGAGGACTTCGGAAGAGATAAGAAGTATAGAGAAAAGTTTGATTTATGTGTATCTAGAGCAGTGGCCAACCTTGCCACACTGTCAGAGTATTGTATACCATTTGTAAAGAAGAATGGGTATTTCATTCCGTTTAAGTCAGGAAAGATTGCTGAAGAGGTGGAAGAGGCTAAAAAAGCAGTTAAATTATTAGGTGGTAAGTTAGAAGAGGTAAAACCATTAATTCTACCAAATACGGATATTGAACGTTCTTTTGTTATTATACACAAGAAAGAAAATACGAGTAAGACATACCCAAGAAGTGCAGGAAAACCATCCAAAGAACCGCTAAAGTAGTAATACAAAGTCTAGGACCATCCATATGAAAGAAGGAACAACATGTTAGAGGGAAAGTATTTATTATTTGGAGATTGTTTTGACGATATTATTCAAGTAAGAAATCAATGCATAGATAGTAGAAATGTTGTAGATCTAATGGATAGTGAGGCAATACATGTTATTGTGTATGAAGATAAAGAACCAATCGCATGTGGACGTATGCTAATTGAAAATGATAAAGCTATATTTGATCATATCTATGTAATTGAAAATAAAAGGAGAAATAAAGTTGGCGATTTTACTTTACGACTTCTAATTGAAAAAGCAAATGTAATGTGTTTTGGAGAAATTGAATTAAGATGTGATGAAAACAATAGAAAATTTTTTGAATCATTAGGTTTTGTAGAGGTTAAAGAACCATCCAATACTTATATGGATAGTATAAAGATGATACTTGATCTAGATTCTTTATTTAATAAAAAAAACTGTTGTAAATAAAATAACATTAAGTCGTGAGATTTAATTAATAAAAATGTTGAGGCTCAAAAGTCTCAACATTTTTATTATAGATGATATAAAGATTATTAATTTATTGTTATAAAAAGATAGATATATAATTACATAATTGATCAGGATTCTCAATCCAAGGTAAACCCTTCGAATTTGAAATGACAGCTGTTTCAATAGAAGGATTTAATTCTACGTATTCGTTTAGAATTTCTTCGTGATTAACATAGCCATCTCCTATAACAAAGTAGATACTGTGGTTAATTGATTTCAGAGCGTGGGTAACGTTCAAATTGGTAAAATAGCATCTTATACTAGCATCAACATACTTGGCTGCTTCACCGCCAAGATGTGCGGATTCATTTCTAGATTGAATATAACTCTTGGTTAATATAGATGGATTAACAACTTGATATAATAAAATTTTAGAGAGATTTGTATTACTGTATAATGTATTAAAGATACTAGTACCAACTACACATGATTCTAATAACTTCTTAGTAATTTTATGTTTTTTACCAGGTACACGGTTTAATGTTTTTATATTTGGTGTATTAACGAACAATAATTTATTAATTAAATTAGGACTATAATTACAAACAGTAAGGCCAATTGTTGTTGATTTACCGATACATACTAAATTCGCTTTTTGTTTAATAACTGTTGTAATGAAATCTGTTATTAGCTGGACAAATAAGAAATTAGTATAAGTTACTTTAGGTTTATCGGATTTACCAAACCCAATTAAATCTATCGTATAGACAGTATACTTTTTCTCAAGCTTATTAATTAATGATTTAAACTCATAACTAGATTGACTAGTATCAAGATCATGAATTAATAAAACAGGAGTTCCTTGTCCACTTTTTGTATAATATATCTTTCCAAAGCGCCACGTAAAATAATTACTATTAGGTAAATATAATTTTTCGTGTTTAGAAGAAAAATAAAAAATTAGTTTATTAATAAATATACTAATTGAGGTAAGCGCTAAAGTTGTTAACAAAACTAAAGAAAATTTTTTATTTTTTTTCAACGTATTATCCCTCTTTCTGAACTTAATAAAAAGCTGTTTAAGAGTAACTGTCTTACACTCTGTGAAATTACCAGAGTAACTATGATAATTCTCTTAATTTATATTATATGCTAAAATACATGGACTTACAATTAGTTTTTGAAATTTAGGAAATATATACAAAGTGGATTTTAAGATAGCTATAAAGTATACTAAAATTTATTAATAATTGTAAGGTTTGTCGAATTAAAAATAATAATAAATAAATACAAATTTTGTGTAAAATATTCCTTTAATAATTTGTGTTTTTGTTATATTATAATATATATACTGTTATAAAG
>NZ_CBDLAM010000064.1:0-19744 GCF_965301125.1 Anaerosporobacter sp.
ACATAACAAATACTGTACGATTAGCTACTTGGAAAACATTAAGGCTATGCTCTGCAAGTCCGCCTTTACAAGCTAAGTGATTTCCTCCACTACAAGGTGATTCAAAGAAACCCTTTTCTTCCATGTATGTTATAAGCTTGTCCATGCCAGGACGTTTTGTTGACTTTAATAAACTGATTACTGTTTCTTTAACTGACATTTATATTCCTCCGATTCTTCAAATGTTTTACACTCGTTATAGGTTACATTCCATATTGCTATTGTTTTTTCTTCTTGATTGACTGTTAATGCTCTGCACACTCCGTCTTGGTTATGTTTGCAATTAAATCTACTACATGTTAGCATTCGTATCACATTATCACTCCTACTCGATTATGCCTGCTAATTTAGCAAGTTGAGTAATTGACTCTTTTGATACTTTCTTTCCGTAGAAGTCAAATAACTCATTTCTTTCACCTGTGAATATATCCGTTGCCTCATACTTTTGTAGAATGATTCGTTCCTCTTCAACAAAGATTTCTAATGGATCTCTTTCGCCTACTCCAAGCGTTCTTCTTAGTTCTATTGGTAGCGTGATACGTCCTAACTCGTCTAACTTTCTAACTATTCCAGTATTTTTCATTGACTAAATCCTCCTATTTGCGATATAATCGCATTGAATGTATTATTAGTTGCTTGAATCCTTGCAAGTTGCCGCTTGTGAGGATTCTTTTCTTATACACTGCTTTTCGTATAAGCACTTTTCAGGCTTTTTATTAATACGTGCAGATATACGATTTTGTTTGTTACATCTTCTGCTCATTGCTAAGCTCCTTTCTCAACTCTTTCTTCAAAGCCATTTCTATAGCTTTTTTGATTCTCTTCTCTGAATAAGCGGGTATTGCTTGTTGTTCATCTACAGCATTAAATACAGCTTCTGTTAACTTTTCAAAATTAATCATTATTGCTTGTCCCCCTTCTTAGTTAGTAATGCAACACTACTGTTAAACAATATCAAAACTATAAATATTAGTATTCTTCGTGTTGCTTGTAGCATATCTATTTTACCTAGCTCTAACGACCCTAATGTGAAGTAAGCTAGGATAAACATTAAGATTGTTATTACTATGCTTGTCCGATTGATTATCCTGGCTGCTTTCATAGGTTACACTCCTGCGAAAGCATATTGAGCATTGCAATCGTTAACAAGCATCTTAGTGTTTATGCATGGCTCCCAAGCTTTGATATACTCACATACTTCTTCATATTTAAGCCTTGGTACATTGTTTCTACTATTTACATTGAATCTGTCTTGGATATCTCTATTGCACTCACTAAATACTTTCTTGCCAATTTCTTTGTATGCAGGAGTATTCATACCACCAAGCCATTTAACTACTACTGCATTGACAAGTTTCTTTAATGCCTGTTGTTGACCGTAATCAATCACCATAGTGTTTTCAAGCTTGTCCACACGATCTGCTACATTATCTATCATTGATAGTTGTACTCTCATAATTTCCTCTTGAGTAAGTGGTTTTTGATATGTACCAGTTTTTCGGATATCTGGAAGTACTTTACTTGTTACCCATTCGGTAAATCTTTCTGCAGATTCTTTTCTACTCTGAAAAATTACCTTGTACAAATTACTTTCGTTAACATAAAGTAAATTTTGTGTTCCTCCTTGTGTAAGGGTAGGAATAGTATTCACACCCTTTTCATTTAATCTTTCTTTTACCTTAGATGGCTGAGACAAATCTAGTGATCTGCAAATGTCAGTTAAACAAAACATTGGTTCGCCATCTAAATAAGAGGTTCTAACTTGTCCAAATTCTGCGCTTGTAAAAATTTTTAAATCGTTCATGTAATCTTCCTTTCTATGTATTGATATTGCGTTTGCGAAATCGCAATTCTAATTGCGCACAAATAATTTTTCCATATTTGTGGTTTCTAATCCTTTCTTTTCGAGGATAGAATTAAGTTTGCTAGTAATAGTAAATGCTTCTTCTAAAGAAAATGCTGCTGTTCCATTTTCCTTATGTGAATAAGATGATGCATTTACACCAATCATTTTACCTACTGCCTCTTGATTCAGTTCGCACCTTGCTCGATAAGCTTTAAGTTCTATGTACTTGCCTTTTCTCATATATTTCTCCTTTCCTTTAATTGCGTTTGCGTATACGCAATTACTGTATTTGTATACTATCACCTTATTTAGTTTATGTCAATACTATTTTTTTGTTAATTTTAATACTATTTACAATTTTTTAATTTTACGGTTGCGTAATCGCAATTTTTGTATTATAATGCAATTATATTGAAAAGAGAGGTGCTACTTTATGCATGATAATGTTAATGATTTTAAAAATCGATTATTGAAATTGAGAAACGAAAGAGGAATGAATCAAAAAGATTTTGCAAAGTTTTTAGATACTACTCCTTCTACATTATCTCGTTATGAAAGCGGAAATATGATGCCAAACTTGGAACAATGTATAACGATAGCAAAAAAATGTAATTGTACATTAGACTGGTTAGCAGGGTTTGGGGACATAAACAACATAGAAAGAAGGGGCTAAGATGAAATATAATGTTTATCAACGATCGTCTGATAGTCGGTTTGTAGCATCTAGTGACGTTGGCGCAGATGCATTTGGTAAACGAAAGAGAATCGTAGCATATGGCAAGACAGAACGTGAAGCTACAAAAAAACTAAGAGAAAAACTATTCGAATATGAGAACAGCGATATAAAGGATACTAAGGAAACGTTGGTCGCTTTTTTGAGCGAATATATAAAGCGCAACAAAGATAACTGGGCTGACACTACTGTATCTTTATATGAGATGTATGTAACCAAGCATATAGAACCCTATTTTAAAACACAAAAAGTAAAAGATTTAACTCCTATAATGGTTGATGATTTTTACAGTTATAAAATAGAAAGCGGGTCAAGTAGTAACACCGTCCTTAAGTATCACAGGTTTTTGAATTCCGCTTTTAACTATGGAGTAAAAAAAGATATAATAACTAAAAACGTCTGTGAAAAAGCCACTGCACCAAAGCACATAGATTATAGCCCAAACATATACGAACAAGATCAATTTAATCAGCTATGGAATTATGTCAAAGATAAATATGATCGTGTACCTATTATACTTGGCGCTGCCTGTGGATTTCGTAGGGGAGAAATATTTGGTCTTAAATGGACGGATATAGATTTTAAAAACTGCAAAATTAAGATTCAGGAAACGTGTGTAAGATTTGACAAAACTATTATCAAAGACCCCAAAAATCAGTTTTCAAAACGTGAAATATCTGTACCTAAATACGTTATCGATGTACTAAAGGATTATATGAAAGAGCAAAAGGTTATCAACCTTAATAGCAACATTATGACTGTTGACCCTTCTTATTACTCACATAGGTTTAAATGGATATTAAACAAATACAATCTTCCTCCAACTAGGTTACACGACTTACGACACTATAACGCAACCCTAATGATGAATTTAGGTATTCCAGATAAGATAGCATCAGAACGTCTAGGACATAAAGATACGACTATGTTAAAGAAAATATATCAGCATAACCAAAAATCAGTAGATAAAGCTACAAGCGAAAAAATAAATGAAGTTTTCTCTAATAGCTTATAACATTCTTTTTAATCAACTAATCCCATATAAAGATTTAAGCAGAAAATGTGTTTTATATTTATCAGTAATTATCAATAATTTTACTTTGGTGTTATATGTAATAAAAATATTAATTTTACCTTTAAAAAGAACATATGTTCTGTTATAATATATATAGACGAAACTAAGGAGGGCTACAATCAATGGAAGACTGTATAAGGGAATTAGTAATAAAAAGATGTGAACAAGTGACGATTACATCTAAAGAGCTTAAGTTATTAGATGATTGTGAGAGTGAAGAAAATGCTGCCAGGGCATTAGCAGAGGAACTTTGTTATAAACAAGGTTTTAAAGATGCATTAGAATTCATGAAAAAATTAAATATGAGATAGTAAGAAAGCCACTACTTCTATATAGTGGCTTTTGTGTAGTTAAAATGGCTACATTTTTGGCTACATTTTATTTAAGTAGTGCAGTTGACGGGACTTGAACCCGTACGAGCGCAATGCTCACTAGATCCTTAGTCTAGCGCGTATGCCAATTCCGCCACAACTGCTTATCAGTACTAAAACATTATATACTGTATTGAATTCCTTGTCAATAATATTTATTGAATTATTTCAATTTTATTAACTATTCGTAAAGTTGTCCTTAGCAATAAAAAACTTCTGATGTATTTCTATAAAGCAAAAGGAAGTAAGAAAATTAACTCTACTTCTTACTTCCCTTTTTTATCTGATAGAAAGTTATGAAACTCTAGTAAATAGAAGCAATCTCAACACCAGTATAATAATGTTCTAGAATTTCTTCATATTTGAAACCATCTTCAACCATTGCTTTAACACCATTCTGACTCATACCAACGCCGTGTCCATAACCGCCACCACGTATCTTGTAACCTGTTAATTTACCATCCTTTTTAATTTCATCAAGAATGATAAAAGCACTTGGCAATAAGCTCATGTTAGATATCTTACTATCATCCTTACGAACTACATCATTGCCGCTTGGCGATAATAAAATTCGAATGTTATATTCAGAAATTACTTTTACGGTATTCTTAGAGCCCTTAATAATAATCTCTGTTGCTACACCTCCTGTTGCACGTTTTGTAACGGTAATACTCTTAATCTTACCTACTGTATCCACTGGTGTGCTAACATATTTACCATCAACAAGTGTTAGAATCAATCGACTGTTTACATTATATCTAGTCTTTAGTTTTGCATCAATCGTCTTCTTAAGATCATCTAAGGAAACCTTTGTCTGCCAACGATACCAAGCGAATTCACTATCGTAGGTATCATACTCCTCATTGATAATAAAATCTCTGAACTTCTTCTCATCTGTCAAGTCTAATTCTTCGGATTTATCCTCATCCACTTGTAATTTACCTGTTAGATATTCTAATGGTGTATTGTTCATCCATACTTCACTTGCACTTGAAGTATATCCACTGGAAGTTGAGAAGTAGTAGGCCGTAATGACCTCATCATCATAATTCAACACCTTACCGTAGGTATCCTTAACAGCTTCAATGGAATCCTTATTCTCTTCAACATTGTTATACACCTGAAATGATGTACTATCATCTACATGTGCACCATATTCACTATATTGATTACTTAATAATTGATTATATGCATAACTTCTTGCACAGACAGCTTGCACTTTAAGTGCTTCTTTTCCATAAAAAGTTGGCATCTCACTTGGTACGACGCTATATAAATATTCTTCTAATGGTAATTCATTCACGATCGTTAAACCTTGATCATATGAAACAATCTCGAGTGATCCTCTATAACTTGGAGTACCATATGCTCTTTTAATTGAAGAAATCGTTATTTTACCCTTATCTGTAGTCTTTACTTGCAACCTACCGTCTTTTAGCATATTACTTGATGGCTTGATTGTCACTTTCTCATTAGCATCATATTTCTTCTTTTTCTTTCCATAGGTTATTGTAAATGGTTTATCAGAAGTTATCACCACTTTACTATGGAAGATATCTTTAAATCCTGTTGTTTTTAGTAATACACGTATATTTTCTGCTTTTGCACTTTCTTTGATTAAAGCTGCACTGATTTTATCATTCGATATAACAAAATCTGTTACCTTATATCCTACAAGCACGGAATTACTAAACTTTGACTCTACATCGCCATAGATCTTATAGATTTTGTACTCCTCTTCTAGAGGTATCTTACCATAATCCTCAATTTCAATATACTCTTTGGTAGCTGCCAATACTTTTCCAGAAATTCTGTTAGGTTTAACAGAAACTTTCGTTATCTTTTGGTTGCTTATAATTAAATCACCAACAACATTAGTAATTTCTTCAGCCAATACATTTTCTGTTTGAAACGTTCTTTCTACTCCATTTATAAAAACAGTTACACTTTGTTTCTTCCCGTCAATGATCCAAACATTTTCAAGTGAAATGGTTTCATTCTTAACTTGCTTAACAGCTAAGATTTCATCTCCCTTCACAATAGCAGTAACCGTTAGATTCAAACAGGATTCTAGTGAAATCCCATCGCTTTGATAAGTGCCATCTTCTCCTACCACTTTCCATTTATCATCCTTATCGCCTCCAGCCATTACTACAAAGATATCCATTTCACTAGGGACATAATTATATATTTCCGTGCAGATGTATTCATAGACAGATAACCAATCTGTAAAGCTTACCTTGCTACTTAAGATATCATCCGTTAGATCAAAGCGAAGACGTTTATAATCAGTTAATTGTAATTTCTCTAATATTTCCTTTGCTTCTCCATATGTAAGCGCATCTTTTGGTCGGAAATTCTTATCTTCCTCCATCAACTCTAGTACGGTAACGGCATTAATGTATTTATCATACCATTTATCCTTGTCCGTATCTTTATAAGTAATAACTCGATCTAACTGTTCACATTCTTCCCTCGTATAAGCGGCATAACTAATCATCTTAGCAACTTGTGCACGAGTTATTGTTTCCTCTAACAGATTTTGTACTTGATCATTCCCACCAATATTAGTATCTCTCGAATTCGAACTTCCATTTCTTAAAAAGATACAACATATTATAATGATACAGAGTATTATCAATGCTATTTTGCGCTTCATATAAATACCTATGGATTATATTTATTATAAATCCTGCCACGATTTAAGCATAAAAGACAGACTTGTGGCTTTCCTTTCTGATATACTTGTCTTTCTCACATTTTTTCTATAGTAAAATCTATTTTATACTGCACGTCCACATATGTAAATATATTATATTACCGTTTTGATTATGATAAGGTATTGACTTAAAAATATGATTTTGTTAATATTGTAGTTCCTAGGGAGGTAGATATGATTTATTATTCTATATTCCTAATATTTTCCGGTGTTTTACTTAATAATATAACTAATTAGCTTTAAATGTTGTATTATCCTATAAACATCATCAGTAATTTCTTATTTTTCAGGAGGTTTCACATTGTTAGAACGTTTATTCAAACTCAAAGCGAATAATACGACTGTTAAAACAGAAGTACTTGCAGGTATTACAACGTTTGTAACTATGGCGTATATTCTTGCAGTCAACCCATCACAACTCTCACAAGCTGGAATGAATGCTAATGCGGTTCTTATAGCAACAGCTCTAGCTGCTTGTATCGGAACTCTATTAATGGCTTTTCTTGCAAACTATCCATTTGCTTTAGCTCCTGGTATGGGCCTTAATACTTACTTTGCCTTTACTGTTTGCTTAGGTATGGGATTTTCATGGCAATTAGCTTTATTAGCTGTTTTTGTCGAAGGTATTATCTTCCTTTTACTTTCATTAACAAATGTACGAGAAGCAATCTTTAATTCTATACCAATGACTCTAAAGCATGCTGTAAGTGTTGGTATCGGTTTATTCATAGCTTTCCTTGGTTTGCAAGGTTCTCATCTTGTAGTTGACCAAAGTGTAACTCTTGTAACTTATCAAAATTTCAAAGAGAACTTCAATTCTGTTGGTATCAGTGCGGTTTTAGCTTTAATCGGTATCGTTATTACAGCGATCTTATTAATAAAAAAAGTTCGTGGTGGTATATTAATTGGAATTCTTGCTACATGGGTTCTAGGTATGATATGCCAAGCTACAGGACTTTATGTTGTAAATCCAGAATTATCTTGTTACTCCCTATATCCAGACTTCTCAAATGGTCTTAACTTAGGAGCACTTGGTGAAACTTTTGGCCAAGCATTTAACATTGAAGCTGGATCCGTAAGAATTGCAGACTTTATATTAGTAGTATTTGCTTTCTTATTCGTTGATTTATTCGATACGTTAGGAACATTAATTGGTGTTGCTTCCAAATCAAATATGCTTGATAAAGATGGCAAATTACCAAGAGTCAAAGGCGCTTTATTAGCAGATTCCCTTGCTACTTGCGCTGGTGCTGTATTAGGTACATCTACAACTACGACTTATGTTGAAAGTTCTTCTGGTGTATCAGAAGGCGGACGTACAGGTCTTACAGCCGTAACAGCTGCTATCTTGTTCTTCTTATCAATCTTCATATCACCAATTTTCGTTGCAATTCCTTCATTCGCAACGGCCCCTGCTCTAATTATTGTAGGTTTCTATATGATTGGTGCTGTAGCTAAGATTAATTTTGAAGATATGGCAGAAGCAATCCCTGCTTTCCTTTGTATTATTGCAATGCCATTCATGTATAGCATTGCAGAAGGTATCGCTCTTGGCGTTATCTCTTATACATTAATCAATGTTTTCTCAGGTAAAGCGAAAGAAAAGAAAATCAGTGTCTTAATGTATATTCTTACTATATTATTTATAGCCAAATACATCATTATGGCTATACTATAATAAATGTAGTATTTTGGCTTTTTGATGTTAATTCTTAATCAATCCAAAAAGTCTATTGATTTTATCACATTAAACTATTACAATGGAAGTGTTGTTATTCTTTAAAACACATCACACACTTATTTATTTGTTTTAAAACACAGAAAAACGGTTGTCCACTTATGCGGCAACCGTTTTTCTATTTTATTTTAGTTTGATTTCTCTTAGTAAATCTTTTTGTAGTTTATCAGCTTCCATTATTGTAACTTTAGAATAATAACCTAAAATATTTCCACAAAAAAGAGTTATTATACTCAATTGCTTTTCGTATAATAACTCCTTTTCTAAGATGTGCAATTAATGACTTTCGTCATAATTAGGGATGATTTACAAATACGGTGGTTACACGCTACTTATAGATTGTTTGCACAACTCATTTCTTAAACTTCTTTAATTCTTTTGGTTCCTGAGGTTGATAAATATACCACCACGAATTAATACTAACAGCACTTTTAGCTGAACTCAATCCAGCTTTTGCTACTACATTAAGTAATTTTTTCATTGTGAATTTCCTCCTCTCTTCCAATTATTTTTTGTATCACTATAAGCACTGCCACAACAAACAGTGTAATAGCCACATTTAAAGCAATTCTAATATAAAAAAAGCTAAGGACTATGATTACTATTGTCCACATAGCAGAGAGTAATAAAATTTTCTCCCTAAACTTTATTCTCTCTGCTTCACTTGTCTGCTTCTTAGGATTTGGTACGGGTGCAAACCTAAGAATAACAGACAAATAGAATAACACAAATACTACTGTTGCATAACTTGACTCACTATAAACGATCGCTTCAGTTAACGTAATCATAATTATGTAAGCAGAAGCTAACGTCAAATTACACTTTAGATAAGACTGTGCATGATAACCACCACTATAAACACGAGTCAAAGCAAATACCACAAGAAACACGATCGATTGCAAGCCTTGATGAAAAATTAAACCTAATACAACTACAAGTATTGAATTCACTATTGAACCCAATAATGCCTCGTAACCATAAGCATAGATTGGTATATCCTCCCTAGATATTATTCCTCTATCCACTAAAAAAAGGGTTAATTTATTGGCTATTTTTGTAATCATTTGACTTCCTCCCATAGCCATATATTAACCTTATTCTACAGTAATTTCAATATGTTAGGCACGACTGGTCCATAATAATACATAGTTGGTAGTCACTTAATATTCCGCCTTCTTTTTAGTGATATTTGAAACTCTATATTTTTATCATTTTCCGATATTTCCATTATTCCACCGTATTTTTCTACAATTTCCCTTACACTGATTATGCCAAGACCATGATTTGCTTTATCCAGTTTTGTAGTCTTAAAATTAGGATTAGATTTTAGTATAGACTCTTTTATATTATTTCTTAATATAATTATTAAATAGTTTCTACTAGATAATACTTCAAAATAAATTAATTTTTCTGTATCTAGATTTTTCGTCGCCTCTACTGCATTATTCCATAAATTCCCCAACAAAACACAAATATCAAGCTCATCAAATCCATCAAACCCTGATAAAATCTTGTAATCTAGCTTAATCCCATAACTATTACATTCATGTAACTTATTATTTAAAAATGCATTGATTAATGAGCTATCTGTAACAATTGCATAATTTATTGGCTCAATTACTCTAGTACATATATTATTAAGGTATTCTTGAGCTTTATCATATTCTGATGATTTAATCAACGCAAGGCAAGCATCCATATAATTACGCATATCATGTCGTATCTTTCGTATCTCTAGATTCTTCTTCTCGAACTCTCCATAAGATTGCTTTTGTTGTTCTAACTGCATTTTAACAAGTTCATATTTAATTTTTTCACTATTATCCTTTTCTATCTTTATATACGAAACATAAGTTAGAATATTGATTACAATAAGCCCTATAATAGCTAAAATAAAGTATATATTATTACTTTTATATTTATCTTCTATTTTAATTTGATTATTAAATATATAAACAGATATTAAGAAAGTTGATACGAAAATAAGTAATATACAAATGATCTCATTTTTCTTAAAAACAAAGTTGCTTTTCGGGCTTAGCCTAGCAATTAAAGACACCGCTAATATTAATATTCCTTTTGTAACTATTACCAACATTAATACCGTTATATTATCACTATTAACTAGTAGATTCATCGCTGTATTAGTAAAGACTGAAACAACATACAAAGTAACTGAATTAATAACCACTATTAATACAAAAGGAATCAAAGAGGTAAAAACACTATTGATAAGTGTTCCTTCTAAACATATAACACCGAAACCAACACAAACGATTATAGCAATAACCATAAGTATTGTTTCATATTCTGATACTTGTGTTGTAAAATTACTTAAAAGGCACAAGACTATAGTTAATACACATAGAATTACACCTTGCATTACACGTGGGAAGCTTTTTTTGAATTTCAGACAAAATGCCATAAAATAAAGGATTGTGAAATTTTCAATTAAGCTCGGCAACCAGTCTATCAATACATCTACAATCATTAAAACTCACTCCTTATGAATTTGTGAAATTCCGTTTTCACTTGTTCTGTTCTATGGCGACTCATTGGAATACTTGTTTGATCCACTAAAATTATCTCTGTCTTTTCTATCGAAAATATATACTTCATATTGATTAAGTAACCTACATGAACACGTATAAATCCGAAACATTTCAAATTTTCTTCTAATTCACCAATTTTTGCTTTTGTAACAATTTTTTTTCTCTGAGTATATACAGTTACCTTATGTTTATTACTTTCTATGTAAATAATATCTTTAATATTAACTGCAATTAATTCTCCGTTTATGCAATTAAATACTTGAGTTTTATTTCTTTTAATATATAATTGTAAAAATGAGTTGATTGCTTCTTTCAATTCTGCAACTAAGTATGTCTTTCTAATAAAACGAAAAGGGCTATATCGTAAAGATCGATACACCAGTTGTTCTTCATTCGTTATGAAAACAATAACGGTATCATCACTTATTTCATTTATCTTCTCAGCTACTTCAAAACCAGTCATTTCAGGCATATCAATATCTAAAAATATTAAATCAAATGGAACTGCAGCACAATCATCTATCAACTTACTCCCCTTTGTGTAGTCGAAAATTGCAATATCCACTTGCTTACTTTCAAATAAAGCTTTAATACGTTGCTTATAGGAAAGTAAAATTGTCTTATTATCATCACATATGGCTATTCTCAACATTGAACCACCTCCCCCACCAAAAAAACCTATCATATGGTTTATTCTTATAAGATTATACATTAAATTCAAAATATTGCAAAGCAATTGTTTGTGTCGTTTGTGTCCTTTTGACACCTATTTTTCAATAGAATGAATAGGTCCAATTTAATGAAATTAAAAATACACCCGCAAATGTTAGATATATTTCCTCTACCATTTGAAGGTGCATCTCAAGTTCATAACAGTATTCTTTTTAGAATTTTATAACATCACTCATATCATATTTTCCAGCTGGTTTACCTGCTAAGAATTTAGCTGCTGTCACTGCGCCCTTAGCAAATACAGCTTTTGAATATGCACTATGACGAAATTCAATTACTTCGTCTAAGCCAGCGAATATAATTTCATGATCTCCTACGATACTTCCGCCACGTACTGCACTAAAACCAATTTCCTTCTTACTACGCTTCTTTCGTTCTGTAGAACGATCATACACATATTCATATTCATCATCTAATACTTCGTTAATCTTATCACCAAATGCAAGTGCCGTACCTGATGGTGCATCAACTTTTTGATTATGATGACGTTCAACAATCTCAATATCATAGTCTTTTGCTAACATCTTAGTAGCTTCCTGTACTAATTTAAATAGTAAGTTAACACCGACAGACATATTAGCCGATTTTAATATTGCCACTTCTTTACTTGTTTCTTCAACTTTATTTAATTGCTCTTCTGATAATCCTGTGGTACATAATACTACTGGAATTTTTCGTTCCTTAGCATATGCCAATAACTTATCAACTGCATTTGATGATGCAAAATCAATGATAACATCCGCAAGAATATCACACTTAGTAATATCATCATAAACTGGATACTCATTTTCTCGCATCGTGTATGGGTCGATTCCTGCAACAATTATAGATTCTTCGTCATTTCTAACAATTTCAGAAATTACTTGACCCATCTTACCATTGCAGCCGTGCATAATAATCTTTAACATCTATATTGCCTCCAACTTCTATCCTATGTAACTCTAATCGTATTCTATCACATTTTCTTACTAAAGAATACCTACTGCTTTCATTTCTTCCATCAAGCGTTTTGCATTCTCAGGTTCCATCTCTGTAAGTGGTTTTCTCATTACGCCTGAAACTAAGCCCGCTAACTCAACAGCTTTTTTAACAGGGATTGGATTTACTTCACAGAAAAGTTCTTTAATTAATGGTAGATATTTTAATTGTAATTCAAGACTACCTTTAAGATCACCAGCGATGTATTTCTCTACTATATCATGTGTCTCTCTAGGAGCGATATTGGATAATACTGAGATTACCCCTTTACCACCAAGCGATAAGATAGGTATAATCTGGTCATCATTACCTGAGTACATGTCGATTCTTCCTTCTGTTAATAACATGATTTCAGCAGCTTGTGACATGTTTCCACTTGCTTCTTTGATACCAACGATGTTATCAACATTGTTTACTAATGTTGCAACTGTTTTAGCTGCGATATTGCATCCAGTTCTTGATGGAACATTATATAAGATAATCGGTGCATCTGAAACTTGAGCGATATCCGTAAAATGTTCAACTAAACCTTTTTGTGTAGCTTTATTATAGTAAGGTGTTACAAGTAATAGACCATCTGCACCTGCTTTGCATGCTTCTTTTGAAAGATATTTTGCTGTCTCTGTACAGTTAGAACCTGTTCCAGCTATAACCGGGATTCTTTTGTTTACTCTGTTAACAGCTACTTTAATACATTCCAAATGTTCTTCATGGGTTAATGTAGATGCCTCACCTGTTGTACCACAAATAATTATACTGTCCGTCTTGTTATCAATTTGATAATCAATAAATTCTTCTAATTTGTTATAGTCTACCTCCAAGTTATCTTTGAATGGTGTAACGATTGCAACGCCTGCTCCTGTAAAAATAGCCATAATTAAGCCCTCCTAATAAAATTATTAATTACACGGCTTCTTATAACAGAATAACACTCGAATCAGTGTCTTGTAATTAATAGAATAAATACCCTTATATTGTTATTATATTCTATCTTTACATCCTTGAAATACTTTTTATTAATTATTTTGAATTATATGTACTGTTTTTTGATTATGAAAATATAATAGTATTTAAGGTTTCTTTTCGAATGCTTTTTCTCTTAATTGCCGCATTCAGTAGCTACGGAGAGTTTTTAGTCTTATTACATACAACTAAAAAAAGTCGACTACATGGTCGACTCCTAAAGAATGCTGCATATGTATCATTTTTTGATATGCAATAAAAATACTTTAGGTTGAACTCCATCATTGTGTTGATGACAGTCATAGAGTTATTAACCATATGCCCAGCTCTTATTCCTCAGGTTAATAAGAACTTCGGCATCTTTTCCTTTCAACTGTTATCGACTATGCCTGACATATCCTACAGTTTACTGATAAAAAATGCGCCTCTACCAAATTATTTAAATTGTGTTAATCATATCACCATACTTTACATTTGTCAAGAGCTAAAACGTGTTGTAATCAAAAAGGCAATTTTTCACATGATATGCCCAACTGTAAATTCATTTACAAGCATACACATAAAAAATTGCCTCTATTTTTTTAAGTTAGAACCCCTTAATTTGCTCTATCTTCGATATCATATCAACATGATCAATTAGCTCTTCTGGCATATTAAGCCCAGTTAAGACTAATTTATAATAATCATCTCTTAAATTAATTAGTTTAACAATGTCGTCAATGGTTATCATCCCAAGATCTACTAAGCCAAGAACCTCATCTAATACTAAGACATCACATTCTCCTGTTTCTATTACTTTTCTAGCAAAATTGAACCCATTTAATATGTTCTTCTTTTCTTCAAGTTGCTCTTCTTCTGTAAGATCAATATAGGATTCCTTTGCTTTCTCAAAACGGAAAAGTTTAATATCTGGTTCCAATTTACTTAAGAATGAGAATTCTTCAGCATCTCTTCCCTTTAAAAATTGTATTATAATAACTTCATAGCCTAGACTTGCTGCTCGTATACACTGGCCAACTGCTGCGGTTGTTTTTCCTTTACCGTTGCCATAATATACTTGAACAATCTTTTTATCCATCTTGCCCATGTCCTTTCTTATTACGTAACTGTCCAATTTCCCAGTTTCTTCTTCAAAAACACATTGCTTTTTGATATACCATAATACAACATTATTGTTAAATTGTAAATACTTATTGGCTTAATTCTCTTCAATACATTCTAATTTACTAACAGAAACTTCGTATGCGACTCTCTTCTCAAAGTCTTCCTCTCCAACTTTCTTTTGGTATTCTCTACTTTGAATACGGCCGAATACTTGTATATGTCCTCCAACTTCAAAACTCTCTGCAAATCTTGCATTTCTTCCCCAGCAGATACATGGGATATAATCAGATTTACCATAAGGTCTATTAACAGCTAATAAAATATCTGCGATTTCTCTTCCTAATGGCGTCTTTCTATAGATTGGCTGTTTACATACATAGCCATCTAAAAAGATATAATTTGGTTTAGGGCTTTCATATTCCTCATCATAAATTTTAACTTCTCTAACAAATACAGAAAGAACTAATCGATTGCGATTCTCTTCATGTCTATTGTATGATCGAAACTGCCCAAGTATCTCGATATACTTTCCTACATAGCTCTTTTTAACATCCATGAGACGTTCAGAAATCATTAGTGGGATTACATCAGATGAACTACTAAGTCTGCCAACCGATACATCAACGGTATAGAATCCTTCTCCAAACACATCATGGCTGTACTCAAATTCACTGATTACCTCTCCTGCAATACTTACTTGATTATTATCAAATACTTTATCTGTCATATGGTACGACTCCTCTCTTAATCCTGCTCTAAAAAATAGCACATTGTATATTAATAGCTTCACTAATATATCTATGCTAGGCTTTTAACTTTTAGAAGTAAAAAATTGTAATTCACTAAAGTATTTCCAATTTTAGTACATTTTAGACCAAATGTAAATATTAGTTTTTAACTTTAATAAAAAATTAACATTTTGCACATAAATTTTGACTTTTTTTGTAAGTTTTGTATAGGGACACTGGTTATACTTCTATATGTATATTTAAAACTAAGTCTCATGCTTTATCCCCTCTATATTTGAGTAATATTCCCTTGCATTGATATAATAATTATAAGGAAATGTTACATTTTTCCCAAAAATATTTGCATTTCTTATAACTGCTTGTAAATTACTAAATTTGTGATAGAATATATTAGTTGTACGTTAACTTTAAATAATACTTGATATACGTGTAAAAATACTCATTTTTACACAAGTTTTATTCGTATACAGACAAAACAGTCTGGTGCAGATTGGAGAAACAATGAGAACAAAAAGAGAAGATATTAGAAATATAGCTATTATTGCACACGTTGACCATGGAAAAACTACTTTGGTTGATGAATTATTAAAACAAAGCGGTGTATTTCGTTCCAATCAAACAGTGCAAGAAAGAGTTATGGACTCTAATGATATTGAAAGAGAACGTGGAATAACAATTTTATCAAAGAATACAGCCGTATTTTACAATGATATTAAAATAAATATTATTGATACACCGGGACATGCTGACTTCGGTGGCGAAGTAGAACGTGTTCTAAAGATGGTAAATGGTGTTGTTCTAGTAGTAGACGCTTATGAAGGCGCTATGCCTCAAACAAAATTCGTACTTAAGAAAGCCTTAGAGCTTGAATTACCTGTAATAGTATGTATTAACAAAATTGATAGACCTGAAGCAAGACCTATGGAAGTAATCGACGAAGTTCTTGATTTATTTATTGAACTAGATGCTTCTGAAGAACAACTTGATTGTCCTTTCGTATATGCTTCTGCTAAAGAAGGAATCGCTATTCTTGAATTAGACGATTCACCTGAAAACATGAAACCATTATTCGAAACAATCATTAATTACATTCCAGCTCCAGAGGGAGATCCAGATGCAGATACACAAGTTCTAATCAGTACAATTGATTATAATGAATATGTTGGACGTATCGGTGTTGGTAAAGTAGACAACGGTTCTCTTCGTTTAAATCAAGAGGTAATGCTTGTAAATGCACATGAACCTGAAAAACGCAAGAAGGTTAAAATTGGTAAACTATACGAATTCGAAGGACTTAAGAAGGTAGAAGTTGATAAAGCTGATATTGGTGCTATTGTTGCTATCTCCGGTATTCCTGATATTCATATCGGTGATACCTTATGTTCTGTAGAAAATCCAGTACCAATTCCTTTCCAAAAGATTTCTGAACCAACAATTGCTATGCATTTCATGGTTAATGATAGTCCATTTGCTGGACAAGAAGGTAAATTCGTAACTTCAAGACACTTAAGAGAACGTCTTTTTAGAGAATTAAACACTGATGTAAGTTTACGTGTAGAAGAAACTGACACTACTGAAAGCTATAAAGTCTCTGGACGTGGTGAGTTACATCTTTCTGTATTAATTGAAAACATGCGTCGTGAAGGTTATGAATTCGCAGTAAGTAAAGCAGAAGTTCTTTACCGTACAGATGAAAATGGTAAACTTCTTGAACCAATGGAAACAGCTATCATTGATGTTCCTGAAGAATATACTGGTACTGTAATTGATAAATTAAGCCAACGTAAAGGTGAATTACAAGGCATGTCTACTGCTAATGGTGGCTATTCTAGATTAGAATTCTCTATTCCTGCAAGAGGTTTAATTGGTTACCGTGGTGAATTCCTAACAGATACAAGAGGTAATGGTATCATTAATACAGTTTTTGATGACTATGGCCCATATAAAGGTGATATTCAATACAGAAAACAAGGTTCTTTGATTGCTTTCGAAACAGGAGAATCTATCACTTACGGTCTATATAACGCACAGGAACGTGGTACTTTATTCATTGGACCAGGAGAGAAAGTTTACGCTGGTATGATTATTGGACAAAATGGTAAAGCAGAAGATATTGAAGTAAACATTTGTAAGAAAAAACAATTAACAAATACTCGTTCTTCTGGTGCAGATGATGCACTTAAATTAACACCTCCACGTATCTTAAGCTTAGAACAAGCTTTGGAATTCATTGATACAGATGAATTATTAGAAGTAACACCTGAAAATCTTCGTATTCGTAAAAAGATTCTAGATCCTACACAAAGAATGCGTGCAAAGAGAAATGGTAAATAAGGAATAATAAGAACAGGCGGTTAATCAACCGCCTGTTCTATTATGTACTAATTATATAATTTTATATTTACAATTTAAGATTAGATTACATACATCATATCTCTTCGTAATTCTGATAATGTGATGTCTGGATATCTACCAATTTCTGATATGTTACTGATATTATACTGGATTAACGCTTCCTTATAATAATTCTTTAATACATCTTTTGCAATATACTTCATATTAGAATTTTCAACAGAGTCACTTAAGATTTTACTCTCTCTTTCTAAAAGAGCGAACAATGCTTTTGGTCCATACCATGTAAATCCATCAATTACTGCATTGATTAGATCTTTTTCTTCTTCAGATAAAACAGAATCATCAATCTCAAGTTTAACCATTCCATATCTCTTCATATTCTCATAAACATTTGGATAAGGTGAAGTATTTCCTATTGTGAAACATTCATCTTCAAACATTTCTTTTCCATGGAACGCAAGAGAAAAAGCTTGTATATAGAATAAAAGCACTTGTATATATCCAGCACTCACCTCAGAATCTTTGAGATTAATTATGTATTGAGCAACAATGTCAATCTTAGATTGCATAAGTCTCTCTAGTACTGCTTTCTTACTTTTTCTAAAAGCTACGTTTGTTAAATTATCTTTATTTCTCATAAGTATACTATAGTAATATGTTGGATTTGCAAGTATAGCTCGCAGCTTATCAGAATATTCCGTAGTTGGTGCATCACCTTCAAGATAACGTATAATAGTTGTTTCCCCCCAACCTAGTAATCTTGCAAGTGGCTTTTTCCCAATCTTATAATTTGTAATGATTTGTTGAATTTCATCAACAGATACAGTTGTATTCACATCCGGTAAAAGTTCATTCTCCATATTATTATCCTTCCCTTCCCTTACTGAAAATGTGGCGATTTTTGGTAACACTTGTTTATCAATTATATAATATATAATATTTTCCATTTGGTCAAGTTTCAAATTAATGAATATCTATACACTTTAATTTTTTTTCCATTTTCTTAGCTATATTTGCTAGAATATTAAGAAATATTATTAAATTATGCTATAATTTACAATTTAAATTCTTGAAATTTGAGTAAAATATTTTAAGTTGCAAATGAAATCTTAATTCACTTTACAATATTATGACTTTTATGTTTATAAATACCAAAACCGAAGTGTAGGCCTAAATTACTACATTTCGGTTTTTCCTTTATTTCCCTTGAAATATTCACTTTTTTGTATATTTATGCACTATTCATTATTTTGATTATTTTTATGGTTCTTATCATTGTTTCCTTTATACTTTCGCAATCTAACAATATCATTAGCTATATATCGAATATCTTCAATAATACCATCAAAAGCCCCTGATTTATAGAAGTTAATAAGTACCATTCCAATTGGTATTCCTAGAATAATTCCTAGAATACCTTTAACCTTATACCCTATATACATGAATAGCAGAGTCTGTCATGGACTTATACCTATACTATCCCCTACTAACTTAGGTTGAAGAATCTGTCTAACAACCTGGCATATTAGATAGATAATGATTAATCCAACTGCGCTAATGTAGTCTCCAGTCACCAATTCTACCACTGCCCAAGGCCACAAAACTGCTCCTGTCCCAAAGAACGGTAAAAGATCTAAGAAAGCAATTACCAATGCTAACAAAATGGAATATCCGATATTCATAATTTCGAAGCCGACAAACAAAATAATTGTAATAATAAGCATAATCTTAAATTGTGCTTTCAAATATCCACCGAATGCTAATTTAAAGTTATCTGTTATCATTCTAAT
>NZ_CBDLAM010000065.1:0-19671 GCF_965301125.1 Anaerosporobacter sp.
AAAATAACTATTAATTGTAGATGAATGGGTTGCGTTTCATTTTACAATTCACGTATAATTAGATAACTCAAAAAGGAATATCTTAGAAAACATACCGCTATATTAAGGAGGGATAGAATGACATTACGACATTTGACAATATTTATCGAAGTCTACAAAACCTTAAACATGACTTCTGCTGCTAAGAATCTATATATGACTCAGCCTTCAGTAAGTCAAGCCATTAAAGAGTTAGAAAATTTTTATGAAAAAAAATTATTTGAACGATTATCTCAGAAATTATACATAACAGAATCAGGACATTGCTTGTACGATTATGCGAATAAGATTTTATCCCTTTATGAAGAATCCATAACTAAGCTTCAATCTGGAAATATAGTAGAGAAAATCCGTGTTGGTGGTAATTATACCTTGGGAATTCATATGCTTGGTGATATCTGTGATAAATTCTCTACCGATCACCCTAAAACCGAAATCAATGTAATCATCAACAAAGCCGCATACATGAAAGATCTTCTTCGAAGCAATGAACTTGATCTTGCATTAGTGGAAGAATCTTTTTCTTCAGCTGACACCGATATGATACAGCAACCATTCTTCCATGACCGAATTGTGGCTGTTGTATCTCCTTCACATCATCTAGCAGGTGCTGACACGGTATTCTTATCTGACATAGCACACGAACGATTTCTAACCAGGGAAAAAGGCGTGGGTGTTCGTGATATGTTTGAAAATATTATGATTTCAAACGGTTATTCTTTTACTCCTGTTTGGGAAAGCATTAGTGCAACTTCTTTAATTAACGAATGCAAGAAAAATATCGGTATTACAATACTCCCATATGAAGCAGTTAAAAATCAACTTAATACAGGTAAATTAGTAGAACTTAACATTAAGGATGTTAACTTATCTAGAAATCTAGTAATCATGTATCATAAGAGCAAAAATCTTACTGCTCACATGCATTGTTTCATTGATGCTTGTCAACTCTACACTACTAAAAACACGGCATCAAAAACACTTCTTCGTGCATGATGCCGTGGCGATATTTACTTTTCATATTCAACAATCCCCGCATGAATTAATTTAGCAAGGAATTCTCCCACATCTAACTCTGCTTCCTCTTCATCTACTTCGTTACGCTCCATCGTATATTGAATCAGCCCTTCACAATCAGTTCCTTTCTCTAGTTGTGTCCAAAGTGCGATACCTAATTCATTAATAGATGGCATGCAAACTAGAGAGCCATTCATTTTATCAAGTTCACTGAATATATTAAACTCTCCACCCATTTCACGAAGTACATACCCTTGTTTTAATCTTATCTTCTTTACTAACATCATGCCCTCCGTTATCTCATTATTGGAACACCTTGTTTCAACAACTCCATATCTTCCCTATCTGGCGCAGTACTTACCATTAAAACAGCACTATCTAACCATTCATAAACAACGCTTACTGCTTGATTAAGAGCCATTTTTACTACAATAGAAGAATCCATAATACCCGATTCTTGCATATCAGTAATCATATCTCTCTCAACATCATAACCAAACATCTTAGTATCATTATTCTTACTATCAATTGCATGGATAGTAAGACCACTAAACTTACATAAGGTCTTTAGAGGCACCCTACAAGCTGCTTGTAACAAACTCACACCATAACGTTCCTCTTCATTCTCTACGTATGTCTCATCTAATCTATTTGATAACTGCCTTAAAAAACTTCCTCCACCGGGGATCATTCCTCCATCAAGAATGTTCCTAGCCGTTTTCACTGCTTCGTCCATCCTTGTTTTGTTCTCTCTAATCTCGTGGCTTGTTCTACCTCCTGCATACAAGACAGCAACTCCTGTTTTAAGTCTACCAATCCGTTCTCGATGCTTTTCCTTATCATATGGTTTGGTTTTCTCATCTCCTATAATTTCCATAATCTCTTTAATACGGTTGGTAATCTGCCATTCCTGTCCCATGCCACCAATTATGGTAGTATAATCCTTCGTAATAGTTACTTCTTTCGCTTTGCCTAACATGTCAAGAGTAACCTTTTCTAGTTCATCTCCTCTACCTTCCTTTATCAAGGTACCACCTGTTAATATAGCTAGATCCTCAAGCAAATCCTCTTTTCTAGATTTGTATCCTTCTGCTTTAATTGCCACCGTTTTGAATATTCCTTGGGTATGATTTTGAATCAGCATAGCAAGAGCTTCACCCACAACTTCTTCAGCAATTATAATAATGGGATTACCTGTAGTCATAATCTGCTCAAGAATTGGTAAAATTACATGAAAATTAGAAATCGTATAATCGGTAATCAATATGTAGGGATTGTTATACTTGATACCATCCTTTCCTTTTGTACAAAAGTGTGGTGATAGATATCCTTGTTTCAGCACCATTCCTTTTTCATACTCCACATAATGATCTACGCTGTTTGATAGCTTAACAAGCACAACTCCTTGACTTGATACTTCTTCATATGTCTCTACAGCCATCTTTGCAATCTCATAATCATGGCAAGAGGCTTTTACCGCTTTAATTAAGGACTCTGTAGCTCTAATATATTCAGTTGACTCATCTATTTTATCTAATGCCTCCGTCAACGCCTTCTTCAATCCTCTTCGCAAATACACACTACTAACGCCAGCTGCAAGGTATTTAATCCCCTCTTCCACCATTCCTTTTACCAATAATGCCATTAATGTAGACCCATCCCCTACACGTTCCCCCATATTTAGCACCGCATCACGTATAAGTTGTACGCCTTCATCAAGGAATAAGTCCTCTGTTTTAAAATCTTGCAGGATTTGCGAACTACTGCTTGTAACAACAACTGTTTTACTGGAATTCTCCATAACAATACTACGCCCAGATGGTCCATAGGTCGGTTCTAATATTTTGCAAACTAAGAGGATTCCCTCCGCCATCGTCTGAATCGCTTCTTTATCATATATCATATCCTTCAGCATAATAATCCCCTCTCTTTGGTTAACTTGTTATTGCAAAACTCTGATCATTTTTCGTTGCTTCTAAGCTGACATATTGAGAGTTTTGCTTTTACTATATTGCTATACTATCCTAGTACGTATTCAACCAATTAATATTTCTCCATATTAAACATGGTCTGATCTCCCATTAGTTCAAATGTAAAACACTCATCCGTAAGCTCTACTTGTTTAAATATAAGTAATTCATAGAACTCCTTATCAGACTCTGGATAAGAAATTGTAACAAGTAAATTGAATACTTCATCCGTCTTTCCTAACTTATACAATTCACATTTAACATTTGTATCTTCTGCTATCTCATACTTACGATTAAATTCAAGGTAAACCGACTCCACAAATGCTGGCACACAATCCGCTAATGTTACCCCATCGGTAAACTCAACTGGGAATGCAACTTCCATACCCTTTTGGCCTTCCGTATATAGTTCTTTCCCCTCATCTGTAAGCTGTACATAATATTTACCTGGTAACACCAACTTGCATTCAAATATCTTATCTTTTACCAATCTAATCACCTCCATCAATGACAACCACCATTGCAGTTACTACAATCGCTGCAATACATATACGGTATATTTTCTCTTTCTTGATATGCAACAAATGAATACTGTTTACTAGAATAGAAATTTGTTATCCTTCTACTATCTGTAAATGTAATTCCATCCTTTTCAAATACAATCTCAACAGGAATCAAAATTTCATCCATAATATCATAAGGACTTAGCATTAGTTTTGCTTTCAATTCAAACTCTGGCTCACCATCAAGTGGAATGCACCGAATTCCTGTAAGTACGGTAGTAAGTTTGATCACCTTTCCCGACTCATCAAAACATAAAGAATTATTATCTCCTGTTATTCCAACCGCAAGAGGATTATGAGCAACATATTGTCCAGTATCATGAGCAATTACTGTGGCTTTATCTGGCTCTAAGGACTTAATCGCTCCATTTTCATAGAACTCAATTCCATACCTTACTGTAATGCTCCCATAATTAGTATCAACTTCTATCTGTTCTCCTGGCCATATTGTTAAACTCTTCACTTCACCAGTCTCATAAAAACAGATGCAGGAAAACATTCCAGAATACAACGTGTCTCCAATCTTCACAGAACTTTTGGATAACAACACTTTTTCTTCCTCTTCTGACCAAAACCCACTAATTTGTCCATATACAGGGAATACTCTATGAATCTTCTCGTTTCTATAAAATGTTATATATTCTGCATTTAAAATACCAACAGGCGTATGAATTCCGATTATAGATTCTAAATATATGGATTTCAATTTACCATCTTCATATCTTGCTACAGATTCTTTGTAACGCGACCTTGTATCTGGATTAGAATACCTTGGAATGAAGGTATTCTCACCTAATACAATACTTACCTCATCCATTGTATTCACCCACTCTTTCACATAATCCATGCATGATATTCACAATATACACTCCATCTTCTCGTTTATAATCCATTGATAATCCGTGTTGCTCGGTATAATACTCTAGCCAAGGCATAATATGTGAACATCTAATAGTTAGACAAGTATATAGCTCTTGTTCTAGAAAAGGTATTAACCTCTTCTTCGAACTCAAGGTAGGATGTACTTTCATAGCCTTATCAAAATCAAAATAATAGAATCCATCTTCAGCAACACAAACCGGATAGGGCGGCGCATCTTCTACTTGTACCTCCTCATCTTCAAAAGTATTATAAAAATCATCATAGATTTCATCAAATATGTTCTGAGATATCCCATCTGTTTCACACATAATTATTCCATTCTTATTGAGTATCTGATAAGGAATGCCCACAATTTCTGTGCCTATTAACATCTCGCTATCCTGTTCCTTAATGATCGTACAAATATTTTGTGATAGATTCTCAATCTCTGATCTTGTCATATTCTGTGTATTCACAATTTTAACTTCATCAACTGGTACCCATTGCATTGTCTTTTCATAGATTATAAGCTTTTGTGCGTGAAAAAAATCCGTTATATTCCCTTCCATATCTGCCAAAACAAAAAATCTCATATTTACTCCTTTCCTTGCGGTGTTATTCAACCCCACCTTTCAGAATATCAATAAGTTCCTGTTCTACTTCTTTAATCTTCTTCTTATCTATTCCTAGATCGAATATCGTTTCAGTGGCATGAGCAAAATCATACAGATTGCAGTTGCCTACTCGTTCACCTATTCCAAGAAGTGTGCAATCGATCATTGTACCACCAGCCTTTGCCATAACAATGGAATTGGCTACTGCCATTCCTAGATCATTATGTTCATGTATTTCTATGTTTAGTTCTTTCACTGCACTATGAATTTGTTTTACAATTTCAAATCCTCGATCTGGCGTTAGAGTCCCTACGGTATCTGCAACCCTAACTGTTTTAACCCCCATGGAATAAAGTTGGCGAACTAATGTTAAGATAAAACCAATATCTGCTCTGGTTGCATCTTCAAGTCCTACTGTTACGGGAATATTATAATTATTTGCAATCTCAAGACAGCTTTTTATCTCTCTTTGAACCCATACCTTGTTCTTGTTAAGCTTTGAATAAATCTGCACGTAGGATACCGGTACACCAACATGAATTAAATCTGGTTGAAAAAGACAAGCTTCTTCCACATCTTCTTGACGCATTCGACACCAAAGTGATACCAATGCATTTTTCTTTTGCCCCATTAACTTATCTAGGTATTGCAAATCATCGGAATGAATATCTACACAACCAGCTTCAATTTCATACACTCCAAGTTTATCAAGCAGTAAGCCTAATCGAATCTTATCTTCTGGCCGAAATACGATACCTGGACATTGTTCCCCATCACGTAATGTTGTGTCTACGATTTTTTTCTTTATCTTCATAGGCATCCCTCAATGATTGATCTTATTTCTCCGTCTTTTAAATTCCTACACACTTTATTACTTTCTAATTTTACATTCTGTAAAATCAATAAACATTTATCTTTCTCTATTTCGTCATAGCCTAGTTCTTCTAACTTTACTTTAATAGAAGTGAGCCCCGAATGCTTACCAATCAATATCCTTCTTACTTGCCCCACCATCTCAGGTGGAAATGTTTCGTAATTTGAGGATTTTTTTAATATTCCATCTACATGAATCCCAGATTCTACCCAGAATATAGTCTCTCCAATCACAGGCATCTTACCTGGTATCTTATCTCCCGTGATTTCTTCATAGAGACATTTTAATTCTGGAAATTTGCTTAAGTCCTGATTCACTTTATAATGTTGATTCAATCTAAGAGCTAAAATAACTTGTTCTGTTGCTGCTTTATTCCCGATTCCAGCGAAGGTAGTAACTACTTTCTTTCCTCCTGCCTTGATAAACATAACCACCTCAGCTGTAGCACATTCATTGCTATTCTCAGGTATGAAGATAATCTTTTTCTTATCTATAATAGAAAAAATCTCTTTTAGCGCTGTATCAAAATCAAAACACATGAAGTCATCCATACCTTTTAGGGCACCCTCTTTCGATGATGTGTAATTTCTAAGATGCAAAATCTCTCTTGTATCATTCATCTGAACAATGGTTATCGTATCTTTTTGTATTGTTTTTGGTTGTAGAAAATGCTTAATCAAAGGATATTTTCTTCGATCCGATACAGAATCGATCTCCATATAATAGGAAGCTCCTGGTATTAATACTGGTTCAATTATAGGATATAATTGTTCCGATACCATGAAATCAAGAATACCACATGCCATAAACAACCGAATAAATTCACCTGCCTGTTCCCTTGTCGGAGGAGTTAAGTCCAACATACTTAATGTAGCGTCAATAATCTGCATGATATCACCTTCCTAATTTTATTTGGGTGTCAAAAGGTAGTACTTGTGTATATATAATCTTTGATGCAAAACTCTATATTAGTTTTCTAACTTCTTATCTGACGTACTATGGCACAAAACACGCTACACATCTAAGTACTTCTAAGTGTGTATATCTACATTCATCAATTGAAACGGAATCGCCTTCGATTCGGCATCCTGCCTCAGCTCAGGCTGGCTCGGCCTCCATGCCTCACCTTCCTAGGGTATCACATACACACTAAGAAGTACTATAGCTGTTTCGCTATCGTTTCTTAGCCATAGTACGTCAGATAAGAAGTAAATCTACACTATTAAGAGTTTTGCTTTTATACTTTATTGATACACAAGTACAGGTAAGTTAGCTAATGAATCAATATTATTGATATTCACTTTTAACCTTAATTAAGCCTTTTGATCCTCTGAGATTTTATTTTTTATATCATTAAATCCGCAACCGGAGTCCCACCCTCAAAATGTTCATCGAATATTCTTTCTACGTCATCAGCGGTCAGATGTCCATACCAGACACCTTCTGGGTAGACAACTGCAATTGGTCCCTTATCGCAAATACCAAAACATCCTGTGTTATTTAATACTACTTCGCTGGATAAATCACGTTCATTAATCTCCTCCATGAATTTTTGTAATATATCAACCGACTTACTATTGTAACAATACCCTCTTTGCTGACCTGTAATTGTACAGCTTGTGCATATAAATACGTGAAATTTTGGTTGTACCATACTTATCATCTCCTTCTCTTATTCATCTTAGTTTATCGATGTACTTGTGTATTTAAATATTGAATGCAAAACTCCATATACGTTTTCGTAACTTCTTAGTTGAAGTACTATGTCACAAAACACGCTACACATCTAAATACTTCTAGTGTGTACATCTACATTCATTAATTGATACGGAATCGCCTTCGATTCGGCATCCTGCCTCAGCTCAGGCTGACTCGGCCAAACTAAAGGTTATGTGCAGCTTTCATTACTGCATCTTCAATTCTATCATAAGTTACAATTACGGCAATTTTCTTCTCTTCTAACTGCCTTCTTGGTGACTCACCTATTCGCATAACGATTACACCGTTACAATCTGCAATTGCTGCAATAATAGGAGAAATCTTATCTTCCTTTTCATCGCATACGTCACTGCCTAAGCAATACTGACCTACCTTACGTTTTTCAATATATGTAACCGAATCATTCTTATATTCATAAATATACCATTCCTTAACATGACCGAAATGCTCATCTATGCACATACCATTTCTACTAGCTACTGCGAATCGATACACTTCTTTTGTATTCTCTTTAACCTGAGGTTGATATCCCTTATATTCCAAACTCAAATCATGATCTAACGTTCCAATTGCATCTGCTCTACACTGTTTACAATGTGTCATTTGCTTCATAATTAATCCACAATCTTTTCGTAGTTTCTCTATCTCTTTGTTAGATAAAGAAGTCATATTCTGAAATTTACTACCTTCAACCGGAATCATTGGCATGATATTGGTAATATAGCAACCTATTTCCTTCATTGTTTCTACGATCTGTGGAATATGAGTATCGTTTATTCCTCTCAATGTAACAATATTCACCTTACAGACAACGCCATTAGCTACAAGAATTCGCAAGCCACTTAACTGATTGGATAGTAGGATTGCTCCTGCACTTTCGCCCTCGTATCTTGTTCCCATGAAGTTGATATACTTATAGATCTTAGCTGCTATCTTGGGATCTACTGCATTGATTGTTACAGTCACATGAGAAACTCCTAAGTTAATAAGGTCTTGTGCATAGGTTGGTAATAATAAGCCATTCGTTGATAAACAGAAAGTAACATCTGGATCGTACTCCTTAATTAATTCCATCGTTCGCTTTGTCTCATCAAAATTAGCAAGAGCATCTCCTGGTCCTGCAATTCCTACCACAGTAAGATTTGGTACTTTCTCCTTCACTACCTTGTATTTCTCAAATGCCTCTTCTGGAGTTAATACCTTAGTTGTAACACCTGGCCTGCTTTCATTAGGACAATCAAATTTTCGTACACAATAATTACATTGCACATTACATCTTGGAGCTACTGGAAGATGCATTCTTGCGTACTTGTGACCAGCACAGTTATAGCAAGGATGGGTTGCTGTCTTTGCCAAAATCTCTTGTTGTCTTATCTCTTCTGCAGTCATTGTCTTAGGTGTTTCTAATTCTTGACTCTCTGTTGTATCTGATGTACTAGCTTGATTTGTATTATTTATTGATTGTTCCGTGTTGTTACTTGGTTTATCTGTATTACCACTTGATTGATCTGTAATACTACTTGATTTATCTGTCTGCATTACTTCTGGCTTTTCTTCTCGATAATACGCTTTGTAAATCACCTCTCTAAATGTGCTTTCTTTTCTTGATAGAATTGCATTGGATATCTCATCTAACAAAGTAAGCGAACCTTCATATCCAATTGTCTTAAGCCTTTGACCTCCCACGCGGTCATGTACAGGAAAGCTTCTTCTTACCAGTGCGATTTGTAGATGTTCTTCAATTCTTCGCCCATCTGAATTTCCTATCATCATATTACAATCATATCGTTCTGCGGCCGTTTCAATATCTTTGAAATCAACATCATCTGCAATCATATAATCTTCCACGAAATAGCGCTTTGCGATATTTTCTACCTCTTCCTTTACATAGCTACCGAGGCGTGGAAATACGGAACCCGTAGCGGTAATCATGGGCATAATTCCATTTTCTTCACAGATTCGAATGATTGAGATTATGAAATCAGGTTCTCCAAATACCACTGCTCTACCTTCTGAATTATATTTGTGACTATCAATCATAGCATCTAGATATCTTCCTCTTTGTTGCTTCAATGTATGCGGAATTTGCTTATCACTGATTTTACTAAGAACTTTGAGGAATTCATCATTATCTCGTAATCCTACTGGAACATTAACTCTGGTATACGGTACTCCAAACTTTTCTTTCAAGATTTTACCCGGTGAGTTATCCATATCTATATTGCTAATCTCAATGGTAGCTCTTGCTCCAGCCATTTGTTTAATATCCGCAATATCAGTTCCATTTGCGGGTAATCTATTGTATTTCTTTCTATATACATCATCAAGATTCTCTGATAGGTCAGGTAATAAGATAATCTCTAATTCAAAAGCCTTACAGACTTCCTTCAATGTACGCATATCAGCTGGACTCATGTAGGAAGCAATTATATTTATCTTATTATGAGCTGTGATATCCATCTCTACTTCTGATACGATAGAAGATAATGCTGCAAAATACCCTTCAAATTGGGTTCCTCCGTAACCTGCTGAATGAACAGGAATAATCGTTACATCCATCTTATCTGGATTCTCTTCATAATATGTCTGAATAATTCGGTTAATATCTTCACCGATGGTTTCTGCCAAACAAGTTGTTGCAACTCCAACTACCTGTGGATGATACAGATCAATCAGATTTGTTAAACCCTTTTTTAGATTTTCTTCTCCCCCATATACAGTTCCATGTTCCGTGAGGGAAGATGAGGCAATGTCAATTGGCTCATTATAGTGCGTTGCCATGTGACGTCTTATATAAGTACTACAGCCTTGTGAGCCATGCAAAATTGATACACAATTCTTAATTCCGTAGAAGGCGGTCATCGCTCCCATGGGCATACACATCTTACATGGGTTAACGTTAAGATTAACTAACGGTTGTACTTTTGTTTTCATAAGTCACACTCCTTCCCACTTTCTAAAGTCTCGCTATCTTTTATATATTCCCATACAGGATTATTGATACTTTGATTGATTTCTATGGTGAAGTTATAAACCCCTTCAAATCCCGCAAGAGCATGTTTTCTTTCGTGATTATGATCACAAAATGCTATGCCTAGTTTATAAGCAAGTGGTCGTTCCTTAACACCTCCAACTAAGATATCTGCTTCTTTTTCCTTCATAAATGTTTCTAGTTCAGCTGGATTTGCATCATCTAGAATAACTGCTTCGTCTCCTACTAACTGCTCAATAATCTCATAATCATCTTTCTTACCTGTTTGAGTCCCAACTACAACTGTCTTCATACCCATGAAATCAAATTGTTTGATTAGCGATATTGCCTTAAATCCTCCGCCAACGTAAATTGCAACTTTTTTACCCTGTAGATTCTTACGATATTGATCAAGGAAGCCTTCTAATTTTTGAGCTTCTTCTTTGCAAAATTCGATAGCTTTCTTCTTTGCTACTTCATTCTTCAATACTTCTGCTATTCTAACTAGGGAACTTGAAGTATCCTCAATTCCAAAGAAACTAACCTTAATGAAAGGGATTCCAAATTCCTCCTCCATTCGGTTTGCCAGATATACAGAGGAACCTGCACATTGCACAATGTTCAATGTGGCTTTTGGAGCTTCTATCATATTCTTATAATTGGCATCTCCTGTGAAGGTTGAAACCACTTTAATACCAATCTTATCGAGATAGTTTTTTATAATCCACATCTCTCCTGCTAGATTAAAATCTCCTAGTATATTGATGCCTTCTATCTTTTCTTCCGTATGATATGGTGATATAAGTTGCATAATGGCATTACAAGCCATCTTGTATCCTGTTGATTTATTACCAGAGAAACCTGGTGACTTAACTGGAATAACTCGTATTCCATATTTTTCAGACATATTCTTACACACAGCCTCAACATCATCTCCAATAACACCAACGATACAAGTTGCATATACGAATATTAGTTTAGCATTTTGTTTTTCTACCAGTTCATCAATAGCGGCAATTAGCTTTTTCTCTCCTCCGAATATAACATCTGTTTCTCGAAGATCCGTACAAAAACTATTCCTATATAGGTCACTATCACTAGAAAGGCTGCCTCGGATATCCCAAGTATAACTTGAACATCCAATTGGACCATGGACAATGTGATATGCATCTGTTATTGGGTTTAGTACTACTCTTGCTCCACAATACACACATGCACGTTGGCTAACAGCACCTGATACCGAATCTGAATCACATTTGATACCATTTCCACTACAGCCACCATTGCTTTTAAACAAGATAAACTGCTTTCTTTCATCTAAGACATTTACTTCCCTGCTATTTTCCATAAATACACATCCTCCTTTCACTAGATTCAGGTGTCAAAAGCTCGCTTTATATTTTGCTCATCAAACTATGTTCTGCATAACATTTGTCAGGTTTGTGAATGTGCAAATTGACGAAGCCAAGTTTTCTGAAGAGCTTTTGACACCTGAATCCAATTTTACCTACTGTCTCCATAGTATGCAGAAAGCGGGGGTAAAAAGACGGTGTCGTCTTTACCCCCGCTATGAATTTCTGTTATAATATTCCATTTTCCTATTTTAGTCAATACTTTTTTTATCAACGGTCTATAAGATATTTCTATAGCTCCTATATCATATTTTAATATCAATATTTTGTATTAACTATTACAGAATACTGTAATACTTTTAGATTATACCTACACTTCTAAATGATAATTTTTATCAAAGAAAGAATAGTTAAGTTCTATCTCCTCTTTATCGCCTCTATTCATTATTATGTAAAGAATACCTCTTTCACCATACGTATCATAAGCACCCAAGGTTTTCTTTACAAACTCCTCCATCTCTTCTAGGAGAAGAAATTTCTGCCCTTTTAAATCGGATAAATACTTTTCCTCGATTTGCATTCACATTACTCCTTTTCCTTAATCGAATATCAGCTGCATAGGTCCTTACAATTCCTAAATTCAATTCAATTTTACTCATCTTACATTACCATCTCCACATCTTTTTCTTCACAATGGCTATCTTGATAATCCATTAACGCATTGGTGATTTTCTCCACCAATCTCATTGCTCCTTCATAACCCACTATTGGAAAATAAGAATGACAATAACGATCGATAACGTCAAAACCTGCCCTAACTAGTGGAATGTCTTCTGCTCTCGCAATGTGCTTACCATGAGTACCACCGATTAGTAAATCCACTGGTTCATTCTTAATCCATTGATGAAGCAGGAAAAGGTCTGTCGTAGTCTTTAACTGATTTGCTGCTTGCACTTTACACTCTTCTTTCACGCCGTATTTCTCTAATAGGCTCTTACCTTCCTCTTCAAAGGTTGGAGTTGGAGTACCTGTTATACAATATTTCGGGATCATTCCAAGTTCTAAACATAAGGACATCATTCCTATAACAAAATCAGGATCACCATAGATTGCAACCTTCTTCTCGTAAGTATATTGGTGTGTATCAATCATCATATCTACAAGTTGACCTCTTTGTTTCTCAAGGCTAGCTGGAACTTCTTCAGCAGAAAATTCTTGTAGTTTTAGTACAAATGCATCCGTTGCATCGACACCAATTGGATATGGTATGGTATTTCCCTTTACTTTGCATTTTTTATCAAGAGCATCTACGCTTGGAGAAGAAACCGTCATACCAATACCAAGAGAACTCTTGCAATCACCAAGTGACTTAATCTCTTCGATTGTAGTACCTCCTTGTTCATACATTACATATTCCCCTGTTGTAGGTGTATCTACTGTTCCATCTGTATCAGGTAACATAATAAATGGAACTTTCATTTGTTTCATAATTTGTTTTAATTCACGATAATCACCAGGATTTAACCAGCCAGGGAATAATGCTAACTTTCCATTCGATGTGCCTGTTTTCACGCTAAGATACTTAACAAATCCATTTACCATATTGAAAAATCCATTGATGTGTGATCCAAAATAACTAGGTGTATTTGCATGGACAATATATTTACCTTCAGGAAGGGTTGGGGATATATCAATTAAGAGGGAATTCAAATCATCACCTATTGTTTCAGAAAGACAAGTGGTATGTACGGCTATAATATCTGGGTTATACAAATCGAATATATTCTTAACCGCTGTCTTTAAGTTTGAACCACCACCAAATACTGATGCACCTTCTGTAAATGAACTTGACGACCCTTGAATGGGATCTTTAAAATGTCTTGTGAGGTACATTCTATGGAACGCTACACACCCTTGTGATCCATGACTGTGTGGAAGACAACCATGAACACCAAGTGCTGCATACAAAGCACCTACTGGCTGACAGGTTTTACAAGGATTAATGACAAGTGCTTCTCTATCTACAACTTCTTTTGGTGTATAATTAAGCATTATTCCCCACCTCCTAATCTTCCTACGAGTGTGGCTTGATTCTTCCATGGTGCTTTAATGAAGCTCCATGCTGGCACATATAATCCCATTACAAGGTCATGCCCAAATCTAGCTGCACCTTGGAAACAGGTATATGGTCCTTGATAATCGTAGGAATGTATTTGTCTTGATAACATGCCTGATTTTTGAACAACAAACTTATCTTTAATTCCTGAGAAGAATACATCTGGTTTTAATGCCTTTAGAAATTCCTCTGTTTCAAAATGATTCAAGTCATCGGCAATAATAGAACCATCCTCCATATCAGGATACATACCTTGGTAATCGTTAAGTTCAACATTGGGATTCTCTTCTAGTTCTTTTCTATGCTCTGGTGTAATTCGATCAGCATTATAAAATCTCTCATCTGGTTGTATAGTCAGATTCTCAATATTCTTTGAATCCGCATCTACCTTAATATCAGGGATTACACTTCTTCCTTCGTAATCATCTCGATGTGCAAACTCATAACCAGCCAATACTGTCTTCATTCCAAGATCTTGTAATAACAATTGATAATGATGAGAACGAGAACCACCTACATAGATTGCTGCTGTTTTCCCTTTTAGCTTACTTTTGTAGTATTCCATCTCATCTATAATAGTAGCTTCTTCATCAGCAATTATTTCTTCAATTCTTGCACTAAGATCTGGATCATTAAAATATGCACCTATAGCACGTATTGATTTCTTCGTAGCATCCACACCGATAAAGTTAACCTTAATCCAGTCCATACCATATTTATCTTTCATCATGTCTGCTACATAATTAATAGAACGGTGACATTGCACTAAGTTCAAATCTGCTAGATGTGCATTCTTTATATCTCTATAACAACTTGTTCCCGTCATAGCACTAACTACCTCGATACCACATCGATTCAGGATTCTTTCAATCTCCCATCCATCACCACCGATATTATATTCACCTAGAATATTAACGGAGAATTTCTTTTCTGGTTTATGATCTCCGGTACCAACAATAAAACGAATAATTTGATTCGAAGCAATATGATGCCCTGCCGATTGCGTAACTCCTTTGTAACCTTCACATGAAAATGCCACACACATTAGACCTGGATATTCTTCTCTAGCCCATTTTGCTATTGCATGAATATCATCACCGATCAGACCAACTGGACATGTGGAACAGATACTAATCATCTTAGGATGATAAATCTCCATACATTCCTCAATCGCCTTTTTTAACTTCTTCTCTCCACCAAATACGATGTTTGGCTCTTGCATATCTGTTGAGAAGCAATACTCCACATAGCAATCTGCATGTTCACCATGTCGATCTGTCTCAACTTGCTTATGTCTTCTCGTTCCCCATGTATAGAAGGAACAACCGATTGGTCCGTGAACGATAATAGCATTATCACTCAAAGGGGCAAGAACTACACCTTTACAACCTGCAAAACAACAGCCTCTTTGGGTAATGATACCAGGAATTGTACGCACATTTGCAAGAATCTCATTACTTGATTCTGAATCAATGGAAAGAACGTGTTGTTTTCTGTTTCTGTATACTTTTGCGCTATATTTTTCAAGGACTTTATCTCTTAACTCGTTGCCATGTGAAACCATATTCTCACTCCTTCCTAATATGAATCAGAGTCTTCTTGCTGCTTTCCATCTCTGATACGGTATGCCGAAGTAACCGGCAATACAAAGATTTTTCCGTCACCCGGGTTTTTAGTGCTATTTACTTCCATAACTGCATCGATTATCTTATTCACATCTTCATCTTGAGCAACTACTATAAAAAGACGTTTTGGAATCAGACGACTTCCTTCTGTAAAACACTCACCGATGGAATTGGCTGGTACATCTCCATAATCTAGCACAGAATATAGTTCAGGGGAAAATAATTTCTTACCTCTTCCCATTACCTTTCTGCATGTAAAACCCAGAATTCCTGCTTCTGTTAAAGCTACTTTCGTTTTACTCACCTTATCTTGCCTAACTATAATTAAGACTTCTTTCATAGCAGTACCCCCTATAGATCTTTCGTTTTCGTACTGATTGTGTAAGCCTCTTCCACTGGACTGACGAATATTCTACCATCACCATAATTACCATTCTCGCCTGTTCTTGCGTATTTCATGATAATCTTGATTGCGTCGTCTTTATCTTCGTCCTTAACTACCATTAAAAGCATCTCCTTAGGAATCTCATCATATGTAACATCTCCAATTCGGATACCTTTTTGCTTACCACGTCCAAATACATCCATCTTAGTTACCGCTGGAAATCCTGCTGATAATAATTCTGATAGAACCTCATTCACTTTTTCAGGTCTGATAATTGATCTTACTAGATACATAAGTTCTCCTTTCCACATCGAAAGAATTCGACTGCTGCGTAATCATACATTCTATGAATTACTAATTTACCTGCAACATTATTAATATTGTTAACTCAAACTTCGCACATAAAAGACTTCATTTAGAGTTGTTAATTTATTTTTTACTCTAACATACCATGTTCCATAAGGATTGCTTCCAAATCATCAATCTTCATTGGATTAGGAATTACAAGCATTTGGTTCTCATCTACTTTCTTTGCGAGGGTTCTATATTCATCTGCTTGAGGTTCCTGTGGGCTATAATCAATAACTGTTTTCTTGTTAATCTCAGCTCTTTGAACTGCGTTATCACGAGGTACAAAATGTATCATCTGTGTTCCAATTTTCTCTGCAACTGCTGTAACAAGATCTGCTTCTCCATCTACTTTTCTTGAGTTACAGATAAGTCCACCTAGGCGAACACCACCTGTTGATGCATATTTTAAAATACCTTTTGATATATTGTTTGCTGCATATAATGCCATCATCTCTCCTGAACAGACAATATAGATTTCTTGTGCTTTCCCTTCACGGATTGGCATTGCGAAACCACCACATACAACGTCGCCAAGAACGTCGTAGAATACATAGTCAAGATCGTCGGTGTAAGCACCAAGTTGTTCTAGTAAGTTAATTGATGTAATAATACCACGTCCTGCACATCCAACACCTGGCTCTGGACCACCTGATTCTACACCACGAATATTTCCGTAACCAGTTTTCATAATCTGATCTAGATCAATATCATCACCTTCTTCACGAAGTGTATCAAGTACGGTTCTTTGTGCGAGTCCGCCAAGTACAAGTCTGGTTGAGTCTGCCTTAGGGTCGCATCCAACGATCATTATTTGCTTACCCATTTCAGCAAGACCTGCTGTTAAGTTCTGTGTTGTTGTTGATTTACCAATTCCACCTTTTCCATAGATAGCCAACTGTCTCATAGCACTTACCTCCATTTTTCAATTATATTATGTGTGATTGATAGAACCAATCTCGTGTTCTATTGGGTCTATTATAAGGATTGGGATATTATTCCACAATACACGTGATTGTATAAAAAACGTCTGATTCTTTGAGTTTTTTATGCATAACTTAGTATGAAAATTGAGGTTATTTATATATTCCTAAGATTCTTTTGTCTTTCTTTGGATTGACTTATGATTGTAATGATTAATGGAGTTATAAGTTTATCAAGCCCATATAGTATTTTCATATAGTATCTTACTACAAATCGAAACTTCCCAAACGACATTCATTTGTTCAATTATATCTGCATTCATATTTATCCAACTGATACACTTATTAAGAATAATTGCATCACTAGTAATTACATTAGCAAGCTTCTCTAATGTTTGATCAACTTCTGGTATCACACACGTCTGTGCTTGTATCTCATAGATGGAGGCTATTTCGTTTACTAAATTGGCTAATCTACCTGAATTCGACACTGGTGAATCAAAATAAAAATTTACTTCTTTAATCTCCTTAGATACCAGCCACTTACAGATAAGATGTACTGCCTTCTCTGTCTTATCGATAATACGATAATTCCCACGAAGTCCAGCTAAATCCCGTATTGTTCCATCTAAGGATCTGAATATTGGGCAACCTGATAATGCCACTTCCAGTGTGATAATGGTATTAAAACCATCAACATGTACGGTGTTAATATCATCAGACTTTGTAATTTGTTTGCATAATCTATTTTTACAATCTTCATAAGAAGATATGCTTCGTACTAATGCTAGCCGTTGCCTCTCCGAAAACATATAGTGATTCCCAATAAAGGTTGCTGCATGTTTTATATGATAGCCTTGATTTAATAGAAAATACAATTCATAAGCAGCCTTCTCTAATTTTTCTTTTTCTTCTCCTTTGAATTCATGCTCATCTTCTTTATGATATCCTCTTCTCACAACTTTTGGCATTATGGTCCTCCCGTGCTTAGTTATCATTCATTACATATCCCTTTAGTATTCCACTATGGGATAAGATGATTCATTTCTTCCTCTAATTAGCTAAAGGGTAAGGAAAAGCTTACGCCACAAGGTTATGGACAAATTATATAAAGCACAAAAATGCCAGAAGAAATAAGATAGTGTTTTCTTCTGACATTTTTATTGATGTAATTTTATACTTATTTACTTATTACTTTTATGTGTCAATTTCAAAAAAATATAATATATTATCAGTAGGTGGAAGTATATCCCAATAATCATCATTTATTTCTGAAATAAATTTTGCTCCACTCTCACTTGAAAAAGAATAAGAATATAACTTTTCACCTTCAAAAGGGATTCCATTATAACTGTTATACAACTCCTTAAAGGTTATGTTATCAGGTATTTTTTGATTAAAAACTTGTTCAAGTGCTATATATTTCGCTATCCTATACAATAATATTCCAAATCAGTAATTGCATACCGATACGAATTTTCATGGATAATAACTATCCTGTTTACATAATCCAATTTATTAGAATCTTCCACAATGAATATATCCGTAAATTTTATAGCTTGATTGCTACAACTAATTTCAATATCATATTTACTATTCTGTAAATTTATAAAAAAATTGATATTATATATTTTTTGAGCTTGACATGCAATATCATTAACAACAATTTTTTCATTCATGTCCCCCACCAAAAACTGCTCGTTCTCTGCATCAATATTTAATGTAATAGGCGCACAATATCTATTAAGTAATTCTTGATTTGAAATTCTTATATAACCTTTTGATTTATTATTTATAATATGTAATTTGAACTTTATTTCAAAAGAATTAGCTAAATTCATTTTAAGATTATAGGCAACATCAAACCAATAACCTGATCTTGAATAAATATATTGTTTATCCTTATTCATGACTTCTTTATTTATCATCTTATATAATAAATTCATTAACTCTATATCTTGCACTTTAATCTGTTCAATCAAATCTATCACTTTTTGGAAAGTTTCTCTTGATCTTGTTATTTCAAGCTTTAAATTAAGTAATTTGCATAATTTCGAATTATGTACAATTGATTTATATGCTTCTATAAAATTTTTGTCGTAATGAATGTAATTATTATCCATCATAAAGAAAATTCTTTCTAGCATAAACTGTTTGTGCTCATACATAATATGTAGTGGAATTATTGATTTACCAATTGAATTATTACTATAGTACTTAATTAATTCATCATAAATATTAACACCAAATATATATTTTTCATTAGGATTATTAATTAATCTATATTTTATATC
>NZ_CBDLAM010000066.1:0-19599 GCF_965301125.1 Anaerosporobacter sp.
GGACTATTTATTTCTTCTGCAGATTCTAGTAAAGATTTAATCTGTTCAGTATTATTTGTTGATGCATAGATATCGCCAAGTAAAGAATACGATGCAGCGATGTCAGTTTTACAGGATATAGCAAATTCTAAAACGATTCTTGCATCCTCGCGGTTGTTTGAATCAACTAAGGCTTTTCCCCATGATTGGAGAGTCTTAATTAATTCAGTATATCCAGTATCGCAGTCCATAAGGAATGGAAGATTTGCAGCGCCATATTGGAGTTTAAGCTCGGTGTTTGTTTGATTAGAAAGATTCAATAATTTTCTTCCAGCTAGTTTTTTGACTACGTCTTGATACCTGCGAAGATTACTATCATCTGTTTCATTGAGTGGTAGTGATTCTATAGGTATTATAATGTAAGGAAGATTAGAGATATCTTTTTTACGAACAAAATTAGCTTCTCGTTCTTTAGCCCAGAAGGTTTTCTCTAACTCCTCATTATATTTCTTAGATTTTGCATTTGAAATTCGAATTAAGATAGATGTAAAAGCGAGGATTAGGAATATTGATATAACAAACATATTGAAAACACACCTTTCTGATAGAATGAATTGGTAAATAAAACTGAAAAAAGAGGTGATAAAGTGATTAACTTTAATAACAAAAAAACTAAAAAGACAATTTCAACTGTTATTATCATAATTTTAGTATTATCTATGGTTGTACCAGTAGTACTTGATGCGTTTGCACGATAGTAATATTGGATAGCGGTTGTAGTGTTTTAACTATACATAATATTTATAAAGTTGTCAATTAATCCATAATTGACAATGTAGAGTACAAAAGGCTAGTTTAGGCTAGGAAAATTACTTGATAAATTTATGGATTATGTTAAAATGTAACCTAGGTTTTAGAAGCGTAATATAAAAGGGGATAATGAAAATGAATAAGAAAAAGATTACCCTAATAGTGGTAAGCGTAGTACTTCTGTTGGCCATTATTATAACAGGGGCATATATAACAATATCTGCTTCTGTTGATGATGATAGCATCTGTAAGGGAGTATTTATCGATTCCTTGGATGTCGGTGGAATGACAACGGAACAAGCGCAAGAAGCAGTAGATCAGTATATCGCTGATAGGGCAAATAAGAAAATTACGATACAAGTAGATGATAAATCTGTAACGGCTACTCTTAAGGAGCTTGGATATCAAGTTAATGAGAATGATGTAGTAGCACAGGCAATGCAGATTGGAAAATCAGGAAACATTATTAAAAGATATAAAGAAACTAAAGATGTTGAGAAAGAAAAGAAAATATTCGAACTTGAATTTACATTAGATGAGAATACAGTTCGTGATCTAGTTGAAAAAGAGTGTACGAAGTATGATATTCCAGCTGAGAATGCGACTATGAAGCGTGAGAATGGCGAATTCGTTATCACTGACCATGTTGTTGGACGTAAGATTAATATTGATGCGACGATACAAGCGGTAAACGATGCTATTATGAATGACTGGGATAGCCAAGATGTTGTAATTACAGCAACAGTAGAAGAAGATATTCCAGAATATACAGCTGAAGATTTAAGAGAATGTACAAATGTTCTTGGTACAGCCACAACCAATTTTTCTGATTCAAAAGCATCTCGTGTGAATAATGTTACAGTTGCAACAAAATTTGTTGATGGATCTGTTATATATCCAGGTGAAACTTTCTCTGTTTATGAAACTATCTCACCAATCACAGTTGCAAATGGATATATGAAAGCTGGCGCTTATCAGAATGGTCTTGTTGTAGAAAGTGAAGGTGGCGGTGTTTGCCAAGTATCTTCAACATTATATAATACGGTACTAAAATCAGAGTTGGAAATAGTAGAAAGAGCGGCACACTCGATGATTGTATCTTATGTAAAACCTGCAGCAGATGCTGCAATAGCGGGTACTTACAAAGATCTTAAATTTAAGAATAGTACAGATTCACCAATATATATTGAAGGTTATATCGAAGGAAGAAATGTTACATTTACAATCTATGGTAAGGAGACAAGACCTTCAAACCGTACGATTGAATATGTGTCAGAAGTATTATCCACAACTCCACCACCAGCAGATGTTATTACAGTGGATAAGTCATTACCATCTTCTTATTATAAAGTAACTTCTCCAGCACATACTGGTTATAAAGCACGTTTATGGAAAGTAGTATATGTTGACGGCGTAGAGACAGAGCGTATTGAAGTTAACACCAGTACGTATAGTGCTTCTCCAAGATATATTACGATAGGTAAGGAAGAAGAAAAAGAAGAGGAACCTAAGGATACTGACGAAGATAAGAATACCGATACTGATAAAGATACCGATAAGGATAAAGATAAAGACAAAGATAAAGATAAAGATAAAGACAAAGATAAAGACAAAGATAAGGACAAAGACAAGACTGAAGTAGATAATCCAGATACAGATGATTCTACAGATGATACTGAGGAGAATCCTGAAGAAGATACTGATTCACAATCAGGTGATGTTGATGTAGATGATGGAGAATAATTAGTCTTGCTAAGTCGAAGATATCGACATTGTTATGGAGGCTATTACACAAACGTTTTTCGAAAATTAAACGATTCTGCAATCGTAATCATTTGAAAAATGATTTGTGTAATGGCCTCACTTTATATAAGCATATGACATTTGGTTAAGTATTGCATAGTAGCAAATGGGCTTATCGATGCCATGCAGATAGGAGTAAGTATGAAAGTAGGAAAGATACCAGAAACCGTTTTGAAAAGATCGGTGTTTAAACAAATTAGACACAGAAGAGAAGAAGTATTAGTAAGACCAGGCGTGGGAATCGATTGTTCTGCTTTAGCTGTAGGGGAAGATGAAGCAATTGTTCTTTCAACAGATCCGATAACAAGTACAGCTAATAATATTGGCGACTTAGCTATTCATATTACAGCCAATGATATTGCTGTCAGTGGTGCTGAGATGATAGGAGTTATGTTAGCAATTATCATGCCAGAGAAGGGCAAAGAATCAGAATTACGAGCCATGATGCAAAAGATTGAGGCCTGTTGTGCTTCTTTGAATATTGAAGTTATGGGTGGGCATACAGAAGTTTCAACAGCTGTAAACCAAATCATTGTAACTGTTACAGGTGTTGGTAAGATTGCAAAAGAAAAGTTAGTAAATCCTAGACGTATGAAAGAAGGCCAAGAAATCGTTATGACAAAATGGGCCGGACTTGAAGGAACTGCAATAATAGCAAGTGAGAAAAAAGAAGAGCTGTGTACGCGATATACAACTGAATTTATTGATGGCGCTAGTGAATTTATTAAACATATATCCATAGTAAAAGAAGCAAAAATTGCTTTGGAACATGATGTTGTTATGATGCATGATATCACAGAAGGCGGTGTATTTGGTGCATTATGGGAAGTTGGTGCAGCAGGTAATGTAGGCATGGAAATTGATTTAACCAAAATCCCTATGAAACAAGAAACAGTAGAAATCTGTGAATTCTTTGATATTAATCCATATCTTCTAATATCAAGTGGCAGTCTTATAATTGTAACAGAGCGTGCAAATGAGTTGATTGCCCATCTAGAGAGAGAGGGGATTCCTGCAGCCGTTATTGGCAGAATTACCGATAACAATGAAAGAGTTGTGGTTAATGATTATGAAAGACGTTATCTAGAACCACCAAAAGCAGATCACTTATATCAGGTTTTAGGTAAGTAAAAAGAAAGGGGTTTATTATGAGACAAAAAATCTTAAAGTCAATTGATAAGAACAGTAAACTTACGAGCAAAGAATTAGCTAGTATGTTAGGTATGACAGAGGAGATCGTAGAGGCGGAAATTAAAGCCATGGAGAAGGAATCTATTATATGTGGATATCCTACGTTAATTAATTGGGATAAAACCGATAGTGAGCGTGTTACAGCTTTAATTGAAGTGAAAGTTACACCACAAAGAGGTGAAGGTTTTGATAAAATCGCAGAACGTATCTATAAGTTTGAAGAAGTTGAATCTGTATATCTAATGTCCGGTGGATTTGATTTGACTGTGATTATCGATGGTAAAAGTATGAGAGAAGTTGCAAACTTTGTTTCTAGTAAACTCGCTCCAATGGATTCGGTATTGAGTACAGCAACACATTTTGTTTTGAAGAAATATAAAGAACATGGTATTGAACTAGACAATAAGAAAGTTGACGAAAGGATGTTGGTGACACCATGAGAAATCCGTTATCAAGCAAAGTTGTTGGTATTCAACCTTCAGGCATTCGTAAATTCTTTGATATTGTAAGTGAGATGAAAGATGCTATATCATTAGGTGTTGGAGAACCTGATTTTGATACGCCATGGCACATTCGTGAAGAAGGTATTTATTCTTTGGAAAAGGGAAGAACATTCTATACTTCTAATGCTGGCCTAAAAGAACTTAAGGTAGAGATATGTAATTACATAAATCGTAAATGTCATGTGAAATATGATTATGACAAGGAAGTTATGGTAACCGTTGGTGGTAGTGAGGCAATTGACATAGGACTACGTGCTATGCTAGATCCTGGTGATGAAGTTTTAATTCCACAGCCTTGTTATGTATCCTATGTACCATGTGTCACATTAGCTGATGGAGTTCCAGTAATTATAGAACTAAAAGAAGAGAATAATTTCAAACTAACAAAGCAGGAATTGTTAGAAGCAATTACAGATAAAACAAAAGTGTTAATCCTACCATTTCCTAATAATCCTACAGGAGCAATTATGGAATATGAGGACCTAGTAGATATTGCTGAAGTTGTGAAAGAGCATGACTTATATGTTATGTCTGATGAAATATATTCCGAGCTTACGTATGGAAGACAACATGTATCCATAGCATCGCTACCTGGTATGAAAGAAAGAACCATATTAATTAATGGTTTCTCTAAGTCTTATGCAATGACGGGATGGCGTCTGGGTTATGCATGTGCACCTGAAATCATTATGGAGCAGATGATTAAGATTCACCAATTTGCTATTATGTGTGCCCCTACAACGAGCCAATATGCAGCTGTTGAAGCATTACGTAATGGTGATAACGATGTTGCAATGATGAGAGAGGCGTATGACGCAAGAAGACGTTTCCTAATTGACGAGTTAAGACGAATTGGATTTGATTGTTTTGATCCCTATGGTGCTTTTTACGTATTTCCGAGTATTAAGAAATTTGGAATGACATCGGATGAATTTGCCGAGACATTATTAAGAGAAGAGAAAGTTGCAGTTGTTCCGGGAACTGCATTTGGTGAATGTGGGGAAGGATTTTTGCGTATATCTTATGCATATTCTATTGAAAATCTAAAAATTGCGTTAGAGAGAATTGAACATTTTATAAACAACCATAAAGTCGAATAATGGTAATAAACATAAAATTATCCATATTTACCAGAGGATTAAGAATTCTTTCGTTGATATTGATGATAATACTTGAATTATGTAACTTAAGTATGATAAGATTAAAATATCAATGCAGGAGGAATGTATATGGGTGATTTGAGTGCAGATTTCGTCAATCCATTTTTGATGTCAGCGACTAAAATATTAAAAGATATGTGTTTTATTGATGCGAAGATTGGTAAGCCTTATATTAGGGACAATAATATAGATAATAATAGTGTGATTATTATGTTAGGTGTTACAGGAGAACTAAGGGGACAAGTTGTTATTATACTAAATCAAGAAGCCGCTTATGATATAGCAGGTAAGATGATAATGATGCCAGTAACAGCTATTGATGAACTTTCTGGAAGTGCGATATGTGAACTTGGCAATATGATTTTAGGAAATGCAGCGACTGTATTCTCTACAAAAGGTATAACAATCGATATAACACCACCATCTTTATGTATAGGGAAAATGGCATTTATTAATGCCAGCAAATCTATCTGTGTGCCATTAAGTTATGATGATAATAAAGTAATTGAAATGAATATAGGTATTGTATAAAAAGGAGCTTGTAGTAATGTTTAATATCGTGTTACATGAACCAGAAATACCTGCCAATACAGGAAATATAGGGAGAACTTGTGTTGCCACAGGAGCAAAACTTCATCTTATTGGGCCACTTGGTTTCAGTTTAGATGAGAAACAGTTAAAACGTGCAGGACTTGATTATTGGAAAGATCTTGATGTAACAGTTTATGATGATTTCAATGATTTCATGGCAAAGAATCCAAATGCCAAGATTTATATGGCTACAACAAAAGCAGTACATGTATATAGTGAAGTGCATTATGAGCCAGATTGCTTTATTATGTTTGGTAAGGAAAGTGCGGGTATACCAGAAGAAATTCTTCTTGATCATAAAGATACCTCTATTCGTATCCCGATGATTGGAGATATTCGTTCTCTAAATCTATCAAATTCTGTAGCAATTGTACTATATGAGGCAGTTCGCCAGAATGACTTTTCACATATGCAATTAGAAGGACATCTTCATCATCACTCATGGAGTGAAGCAAAATAGGAATTGACGAAAAAAAATGTAGAATGACAAAACTCTCATAACAGAAAGAAAAACTTTTTGTTATGAGAGTTTATTTTATTATCGTTAGCTCTTTGTATTATGTTATAATTTCGTCTTTGGTAATGTGAAGGTGAATTCAGTTCCTACATTCTCGGTACTGATTACATTAATGTTTTCATTATGGGCATTGATAATTTCTTTGGTAATGGATAATCCGAGTCCAGTACCTTTCTTATCCTTACCTCTTGAGGGGTCTGATTTATAAAAACGCTCCCAAATCTTCTTGACTGATTCTTTAGGAATTCCAACACCATAATCTTTAACCGCAACGAAAACTTTATCACCTTTTACTTCTGTGGAAACCTTAATGGTTGAGTTTTGGTGTGAGAATTTAATTGCGTTGTCGATTAAGTTATAGAGAACTTGTTGTATCTTACCATGGTCTGCATCTACGAATGTTTCACGATCAGAAAATACTAGCTTGAAGGAAATCTTTTTCTTCGTACATATGCCTTCAAAAGTAGCTGCTGTTTGCTTAATGATAAGATTGATATCAAATGAAGAAATCTCAAGGATTGTGCCATTGTTATCGAAGGTATTCAGTGCTAGAAGATTGGTTGTTAGCTTGGTTAATCGTTCTGCTTCAAATAGAACGATATCTAAGTATTTTCCTTGCATCTCAGGTGGTATGGTCCCATCTTGTATCGCCTCAATATAGCCTTTGATTGAAGTTAATGGAGAACGAAAATCATGAGAAATGTTAGCAACGAATTTCTTCTGATAGTCATCAAGACTGTTTAACTCACTAGCCATATATGTAACAGCATCGGACAGTTCTTTGTATTCGTCTGTGGTTTCAATTTTCAGTGGATAATCAAAGTGTCCAGAGGAATACTCTACCGCTGCTTTAATAACTTTCTTCAGTGGTCGTACGGTTAAGTAATAGATGTACATGAACACGAAAATCATTAAGATCAAGAAAAGTAAAAAGCAGATGTTAATGATATCCATGTAATATATACTATCATGTTTAATCGAAGATAAGGAAGTTAGCATAACGATATAGCCCCGGATTCCGTAATTGTAGGAGATGGGGTAAACCACGCTTAACATAGGTTCGGATAGAATACCTTCAAAATAGGTATTATCTGAGAATGTCGTTGATAAGAAGTCTGGGTCTAATTCATTCAGATTGATTTCTGCCTCTGATGAATACGTGGAACGAGTATCCATCGTGATGGTACCATTCTTATTGACAATCCAGATGCGAGTATTCAAGAAGGAATCTATTGTTTTAAGCTGTGTTAATACATTTTGCATAAGCCCAGGAGAGGAAATTAGGTAATAATCTTCCATATATTCAGATGAAATGGTGGCGGCCTCGTTGTGGAGGACGGTTTTTTGTCGCTCCACAATACTATTTTTAAGGCGATTCACTCCATATGTATTAAGTAGTGTAAACATAGAAACCGCAACTAGTAAATAGCAGACCAGTAACTTAACCAGCAACGTTCGCTTCATTAATTCTTCACCTCGAATTTATAGCCAATACCCCATACGGTAGAAAGGCTCCAGCTTGTATGATCTTTGATTTTCTCACGAAGTCTTTTAATATGTACATCGACTGTACGAGTGTCACCAATGTACTCATATCCCCAGATATGGTCAAGTAATTGCTCTCTTGTAAATACTTGATTCGGATGAGATGCTAAGAAGTAGAACAGTTCCAATTCTTTTGGTGGCATATCAATTGTATTTCCATAGTATGTTACTGAATAATTGGACAGGTTAATCAAAAGATCAGGATATTCTACGTAATCGCCTGTCGGTGTAACAACTGTTGAGTTCTGTGATGTAGGTGCAGAAACGGGATGAAAGCGACGTAAAACCGCCTTCACCCTTGCAACTAACTCTTTTGAATCAAATGGTTTGATAATATAGTCATCGGCACCTAATTCTAGTCCAAGTACCTTATCAAAGATTTCTCCTTTCGCAGAAAGCATAATGATAGGAACATTGGAAGTTTTACGTATCTCTCGGCATACTTCATATCCATCGATACCTGGGAGCATCAAATCAAGGAGGATTAGCCCTGGTTGATAAGAATGGAATTTCTCGATTGCTTCTTCTCCATCATTAACAATTAGCGTGTCAAAGCATTCTTTGAGCAAATATAGAGAGATTAACTCAGCGATATTTGAGTCATCATCTACAATTAAGATTTTTTGTTTCTCTGCCATGATCTCTCCCCCTACCTATTTCTTAAATTCTACTATAGTTACACCTTGATCCCCTTCACCAAATGTACCTAGACGGTAGGAATCAACGTATTTTAATTTCTTCAAATGTTGATGAACAGCATTCTTAAGTGCGCCAGTACCTCTACCATGGATAACTGTTACTTGAGGTAGATGAGCAAGGTAGGCATCATCAAGATATTTGTCTAGTTCTGGTAAAGCCTCATCTACTGTCTTACCAATAAGGTTTACACTAGTACTGATGTTATAGCTCTTAGACATTTTGATTTTACCGCTACCAGTTTTCTTAAGATTAGGAGTAGTAATAACTGGTTCATCAATTAATTCTAAATCTTTTATATTAACCTGAGAACGAAGGATACCCATCTGTACAAATAAATCCCCTTTGGCGTTTGGTAAAGTACTAACCGTTCCTTTTAGTCCAAGACTAAGAACATTAACGGCATCACCGATGCGGAAATCTTTTGCTTTGTGTACCTTTGATGGTTTTGGTTTATTCTTAAGGGCTAGTTTTGATTCGGCTGCATTAAGTCGATTACGTAGTTGCCCACGTTCTTCTTCCATGGCCTTACCAAGACCGCTTTCTTTCGTCCATTTGTTATATTTCTTAATGGTTTCATCAGCAAATTCTTTTGCATCAGCAAGAATATTACGAGCTTCTTCATTCGCCTCACGAAGAATACGTTCTTTAGCATTATCAAGTTTCTCTTGTTTCTTGGCTAATTCAGATTTTAAATTTGCGGCGTCTTCTTTTAATTTAGCAATCTCTTCACGCTCTTTTTCAATTGTGATACGACTCTCTTCTAAGTCACTGATTACATCTTCAAAACTCTTGTCTTGGCTATCGATACGACTCTTAGCATCATCGATAATATAATCAGGTAAACCAAGTTTACTTGAGATAGCGAAAGCATTACTTTTACCAGGCACACCGATTAATAGACGGTAAGTTGGGCGTAGGGTTTCTACACTGAATTCACAACAAGCATTCTCAACCCCTGGTGTAGATAAAGCGAAGATCTTAAGTTCACTGTAGTGAGTAGTTGCCATCGTTCGAATGTCTTGGTTATGAAGATAAGATAGGATAGACATTGCAAGAGCGGCACCCTCAGTAGGGTCAGTACCGGCACCTAATTCATCGAATAAAACTAAGCTGTTAGGAGTAGCATTCTTAATGATATTTATAGTGTTAGTCATATGGGAAGAGAATGTACTTAAGCTTTGTTCTATACTTTGCTCGTCTCCGATATCAGCATATACATCAGTAAATACAGCAAGTTCAGAACCATCAAATGCTGGAATATGAAGACCTGCTTGCCCCATAAGAGTGAAAAGACCTACAGTTTTAAGAGATACGGTCTTACCACCTGTATTCGGACCTGTTACAATTAATAGATTGAATTCATCCCCTAGGTGGATATCAATTGGCACAACTTGTTTCGGATCGATTAATGGATGTCTACCTTTTTTAATATTCACATAACCTTTGGTATTAAATACTGGTTCGGAAGCTTTTAATTGCTTAGATAGATATGCTTTGGCAAAGATAAAGTCTAACTCAGCAAGAATATTCACATCGTCAGTAAGCTTTTCAGTTTCATTTGCAATTGTAGCACTAAGCTCTGCTAAGATTCGTTCAATCTCATCTTGTTCCTGTACGCCTAATTCTCTTAATTCGTTGTTCAACTTAACAACTGACATTGGTTCAATGAAGAAAGTAGAACCTGTAGACGATTGGTCATGGACCATACCCCCAAATTGACCTTTATATTCAGAACGCACAGGTAAACAGTAACGACCATTGCGCATGGTAATGATGTTCTCACGTAACATAGATTTAGAAGCTTGAGAACTCACGATAGAATTTAGTTGTTCACGAATCTTTTCATTAGTATTCTTAATAGTACGTCTTATATGCTTAAGTGTAGAGCTAGCATCATCGCTCATTTCTTCTTCTGATACGATACAACGTTTGATTTCGTTATTAATAGGGGAAAGTGGCTCAAGTAAAGAGAAGCGCATATCTAGAGAATCTTGTTCTACTTCGTCGCTATCATTTCTTGAAAATGCCTTAACACGTAATGCAACATCAAGAACGGAACTGACTTGTAAGAGTTCGCCCATGCCAAGTGTAGAGCCAATCTCAAGTCTCTTGATAGATCCGCGTATATCTTTAAGTCCAGAGAATGAGATACTTCCCTTTTGTAGGATTCTTGAAAGTGCATCAGAAGTTTCTTTCTGTGCATGTGTAATATCTTCTAAGTTATCCATCGGTAACAGTTTGCTACATCTCTCTTTCCCAAGAGTAGAGCCAGCATACTGAATTAATTTATCAATAATTTTATTATATTCTAATGTCTTTATTGCCTTGGTATTCAAAACTACGCCCATGCATCTTACAAGCAAGCTTGTTTACTGCTTCGATAAAATAGATTGAAAGATCGCAGTGCATGGCTCCTCTCTAAATATTCTTTCAACCTTATTGTGTTATAGCTTCAGAACTGAAGTGGTTCTGATTAGTTATATTTTACATGATGTAAGACAAAATGAAAACTATTAAATTATTAAAATATCGTTATTATCAATAAGTACTAAAATCATTTAACATTTTATTCATATAGTGTTCACAAGTAAATGATAAAATGGTAAAATATTAGAAATGACGTAATGAAACAAGGGTGTAAATCTCGCTTTATATTTACGAGGTAACTTTTTAACAGAAAGTTTAAGGAGAAGTAATATGCCAAATGATAAGAGAATTAATTCCATCGTGAGCCAAAAGGAATTTGATTTTATTCAGGAACAGATTATACCCAAAAAGACGTGGGAAAATGTAGTGGGAAGTGTGGTAAAAACAACATTGTTAGCAATACTATTTGGAGTTGTAAGTAGTATTGCTATTTGTGTTACCTATCCTTATATTAAAAGCGTGATTAATGATGATGAGGAGGGAAGGTTAACAAATCTAACAAAACATCTTAATACTATTAAAATTGCTTCTGTAATACCAGAGTTTAGAGCAGAACAGGCTACAAATACAGCTGTTACGGGAAATATGAGCAATCTGACAGTAGATGATTATAAGAATTTATATTCACAAATTGATGTAGTAGCGGATGAGGTTAATCGTAGCGTAGTTGCAGTTACAAGTATCGTTAATAGTGTAGATTGGTTACAGAATCCATCTGAAACTTCGGATATTACATCGGGGATTATTATTCATGAATCCGATGATAAGAAAACATTATCGATATTAGTTCGGTATAGTAAAATTAAGGAAGTGAATAAAATCCGTGTAACATTTGATTCGAATAATATTGTTGAAGCAAAGTTAACAAATTATGATAGTAAACTTGACTTAGCAATTATTAAAGTGGATGTGTCTGAACTAACACTGGCTGTAAAGAATAGATTCAAGGTTGCTACATTTGGTGACTCCATAGGTGTCTCAGCTGGTGATCCAATTATTGCGATTGGAAGCCCTAATGGTTACCCGTATTCTAGAGAATATGGAATTGTAACAGGTAAGACAACTAGTGTATATATAACAGATAATAGAATAGACTTATTCAATACAGATATTACGGATAATTCTAATGGTGATGGAGTAATTGTAAACTTAAAGGGTGAAATTATTGGAGTCATTACACACAAATTCAAGAACGATTTGAATGAGAATATTAATACAGCACTATCAATATCAAGAATAGAAACGATTATAGATGATCTTGTTGCAGGTCGTGATCGTACTTATCTCGGAATTAGCGGCGCAGATCTTACCAGTGATATTGCTAGTAGTCTTGGTGTTAATAATGGTGTATATGTCAATGAAGTTGAGACAGGATCTCCAGCTTTAGAAGCCGGATTACAAACAGGTGATGTTATTCTTAAAATTGAAGATACTACAATTATTTCTATGGCGCAACTTAACAATATTATAACGTCATACCAACCACGGGATGAAATTACTATAGTAGTAAAACGAACAACGAACGCTAGTGGTGGAGAAGGCAAAGAAATGACATTCCATGTGCAGTTGCATAAGAAAAAGAAATAGGGTATAATAGAATAATGAAATATTTAAGAACAGAATATACGAGAGTATGTTAAATTAGAGAGGTTAGGTATTTAGATGAGATTTATTAATGAGTTACGTGAAGGTGAGATGGTTTCAGAAACTTATCTATGTAAATCAAAACAAACGTTAAAAACAAAAGCAGGAAAGAGCTATTACTCTTTACTTTTACAAGATAAGACTGGAACACTTGATGCAAAAGTTTGGGAGTTATCCAATGGAATAGATAATTTTGATTCTATGGATTACATTCATATTGATGGACAGATTACAAGTTTTCAGAATTCACTACAACTCAATATTAAGAGAATTCGTAAAAGCCAAGAAGGGGAGTACGATCCATGTGATTTCGTACCAACGACAACTAAGAACATTGATGAGATGTATAATGAAATTCTTAATATAATTTCTAAGATAACAGATCCTTATCTAAGTAAGCTAGTAAACAGTTTCTTCGTTGAGGATAAAGAATTTATCAAAGCATTTAAATATCATTCTGCTGCTAAGACTGTGCACCACGGTTTTGTTGGTGGTTTAGTGGAACACACTCTTGGGGTTGCTAGATTATGTGAATACATGGCTGCAAATTACCCACTTATTAATCGTGATTTGTTAGTGAGTGCTGCACTATTTCACGATATCGGAAAAATGGATGAAATATCAACATTTCCAGAGAATGATTATACAGATGATGGACAATTATTAGGACACATCTATATCGGAACGGAGAAAGTTGGAGCTAGAATTAATACAATACCAAACTTCCCTAAGAAGCTTTCCAATGAATTAAAACACTGTATCTTAGCTCACCATGGTGAATTAGAATATGGATCACCTAAGAAGCCTGCTTTAATAGAGGCAGTAGCCCTTACGTATGCAGATAATACAGATGCAAAGTTGCAAACTATGATGGAGCTTCTTAATGGAGCAGATGAGAAAGCTGAATGGTTAGGATATAATAAATTCTTTGAATCAAATATAAGAAGAAGCAGTAAGTAATAAAAAGTATTTATAGAATTGGATGAAATGTGCTCTCATCTCTATAATAAAGAGAGGTGAGAGCACTTGTTGCGTGTTTGAAATGGTAATTATTGTATTGTAAATTTACTATGTGAGTATTACCATTATGGTATAGTTACTGAAAAAAGAGATAAGACTGTAGCTAGATAAAGGGTCTTAAATGGCCGTAAGAGATAAAGAGAGGGTTAAGATGACGAAGAAAAGTAAGATGAGTAAAAATAATGAATTAAATGCAACGCATCTATACAACAAAGATGATGAATTAGAAGTAGTAATAGATGCCCTTGGTTCTGAAGGAGAAGGGATTGCACATATCGATGGATATGCATTATTTATTAAAGATGCAGTAATTGGCGATAAAGTACTTGTTAAGATTATGAAGACAAAGAAGAACTACGGATTTGCAAGATTAATGAATATTATTGAGCCATCTAAAGACCGTGTTGAACCAAAATGTCCAATCGCTAGACAATGTGGAGGTTGTCAGATCCAGCACTATGCATATGATGCTCAGTTAGCATTTAAACAAAACAAGGTTAAGGAATGCTTTAAGAGAATTGGTCATTTTGGAGAAGAAATTGATACAATAATGGAGCCGATTATAGGAATGGAAGATCCTTATTATTATCGTAATAAAGCACAGTTTCCAGTTGGGAAGAATAAAGAGGGCGAAATTGTTACAGGATTTTATGCAAGTAGAACCCATTCGATTATAGATACTTCACACTGCTATATTCAAGCTGAGGTAAATGAAGAACTGTTAAATATAGTGAAAGACTTTATGAAAGAAGAAGAAATTCCACCTTATGACGAAGAAAATCATACAGGATTAGTTCGCCATATCTTAACTCGTGTAGGATTTATTACTGGTGAAATCATGGTATGTATTGTAATCAACGGAAATAAACTGCCATCATATGAGAAACTAGTGGATCGTCTGACAGCAGTGAAAGGTATGACAAGTATAACTATTAATATTAATAAGGAAAAATCCAATGTTATTCTTGGACAAAAAGTTAAGACTCTTTGGGGACAAGGTTATATTACTGACTACATCGGAGATATCAAGTATCAGATATCACCATTATCTTTCTATCAAGTAAATCCATTACAGACAAAACGTCTCTATGAGACAGCACTTGAATACGCAGATTTGTCAGGTAATGAAATCGTATGGGATCTATATTGTGGAATCGGAACGATATCACTATTCCTTGCAAAGAAAGCAAAGCAAGTTTACGGCGTTGAAATCGTCCCTCAGGCAATAGAAGATGCTAAGAAGAATGCAGAAATTAATAATATCGAAAACGCAGAATTCTTCGTAGGGGCAGCAGAATATCTTATGCCTGAGAAGTATGAAGAGAGCGAAGGTCAGATGTCGGCAGATGTAGTCGTAGTTGATCCACCACGTAAGGGATGTGAGGAAGCCTTACTAGAGACAATTGTTAAGATGAATCCTAATAAAGTTGTCTATGTTTCTTGTGATCCAGCTACGCTTGCAAGGGACTGTAGATATCTATGTGACAATGGATATGAATTGAAGAAGATACGAGCTGTTGATCAGTTTGGGCATACGGGGCATGTGGAGACATGCGTTCTTTTGTCTAATGAAAGAAATCAACACATAATATCTCTGTAGAGGTTGATGTTGGAGAGGAATATCAGAAACCTAAAAAGAATGATGTAGCCTTTTGGAGTATATCATTCTAAGAAAGATATATTATACTTGTGAGTGGACAGACTATGTCTCATTCAGAGAAACAGGATATTTGCTCGCTTTATGTCCTGTGTTTGGTAGAATCTTAATGATAGGATGTAACTGAAAGGAGGAACAGGAAATGGATATGCAAAAGGTTGGGAGTTTCTTGAAAGAACTTCGAAAGGAAAAGAATATTACACAGGAACAGCTTGCTGAAACAATGAATGTGTCCAGAAGAACTGTTTCTAGATGGGAGACGGGTAGTAATATGCCCGACTTGGATATTCTTATTGAAATTGCTGACTATTATGATGTAGGCCTCAGAGAGTTATTAGATGGAGAAAGGAAAAGCGAGCAGATGGATAAAGAACTAAAAGAAACCGTACTAAAGGTTGCAGATTACAGCAACGAAGAAAAGGCAAAAATTACGAAACGGATGCACCTATTGTTTATTGCAGGATGTGTTACATTCGTTATTTACTTTATTACGATGTTTATTGAACCAGCTGAACCCTCAGCAATATTTGATTTTTTGCAAGGAATATCGCTGGGGATCTCATTTGGTATGGTCATTGTCGGTGTAATCATGACAAGTAATTATGTACAGAAAATACATGCGTTTAAGATGAAATTGTTGAAAAGGGAAAGAGGCTGATAAATTCAATTTTGTCAGTTTATTAGCACACCTTTCGGGGTGTGCTTTTTTCATATTTTTTGTCATTCCTTTCGCTTCGCTCAAGGCACAAACAAGTCATGAAAATGTTGTGTGCCGTCATTCTTTCAAGCACAGACAAGTGGGACATTGAGCCCGGACCCTTATCATTGGTATAAACCATGTTTATTAGTCGCAGGATGACAGTCAATGTTACTATTCCTTTTTTATTAAGGTGGTGATACCTGTGATGAGGCTAATTCACCCCATCTGTTGTGGACTGGACGTCCACAAAAATGTTATCGTTGCAACCATCGATTAGGTTGCCTCAACTATCCTCACACTTTCATTGGAACTTCTTTACCGGAGGTTATTGATATAAAAGAAAATGACGATGGGACGGTTACGCTAACGGTAGAGGCTGTATGCGATATGATTTTATGTGATGATGCAGTTATAACCCATGAGCTTACGGTGCGGTTTGCAGAGGATGGAAGTTTTCAATATTTGGGGAATGAAATTCTGAATTTGGATTAAGAACATACTGAATTATCCCTTGAGGAACTAAGGAGCGTGAAACAATGAAAAAGGTCATAAAGATTCTACTATGTATATTGGGTACATTTATTATACTAATAGCTTTGCTATGGTTTAGTTTTCTCTATGTGACTGATTACAAAAAGACAACCTGTGATACAGCTATTTCACCAGATGGAAAATATGAATTGACACTTCAAGCTATTGGTGAACCGGTTTTGTTTGGTTCAGCTAGTGGAAGATTAATTCTTGAGGAAGGTAAAAATAAGATTTCTCAAACAGATTTTAAATTGAGGAATGATGGCGGAAGTATAAGCAGTGACTGTTGGAAAGTTACATGGTATGACGAATATGTAGAAGTTATTCTGTCTGGAGAGGAGCAATTTGATGAACAAATCCTTTTGCATTTCAATGGGAAGAAAGAGATTCAACAGCTAATTGACAAAGAATAAAGAAATCGGGTAAAGGTCAGTGAATGTGACCATTTACCCGATTTCTTTATTTCCAGATATTCATGTCAGCTAGTATAGACATGGTTATTTCCGTTGCATTGCTTCCGGTAGCATTGGCATCGGCTCCGATATTTGTGGCAAAAAAATATGTGCAAAACCAAACTCGTTATCCTGCAGTTTCATTAAAAGTTCTACCTGCTCTACTGGAGAAATCTCTAAGGAAGACTCCATCCAATAAGTCGGAAAATCTCCACTCATATTTTCATTGCCATATCCAATTTCCTGAATATAGTTATAAACGGAAGCCGCCCCAAGCTGCTCGTCCATTGCCTGGAAATACCAGTTTACAGAAGATTGCATTGCAGACTGTAAGGTATGATCAGCGTTCCAAGCCTCAAATGGGTAGGTTTCTCCATCCCATGCTATAAAGGAATCAGCTGGTGTAATAATGCCTTCCTCTAAGCCGAACAAAGCATCATATATTTTGTAGGTGGAGTTCGGAGCAACTCGCAAAGTGGCATGCTCCATATTATGTATGCGCCAAGAGTCATTTTCTGAATCGTATAAAACAAAACTTCCTTGGTATTCTCCAAAGTATATAATTCGAGCACTGTTTTAATGCATTCTGATTATGTTTATAATAGTAATCAACGAGCAACTCGTTTTTCATGATCGTTATACTTACTTTATTTTACCTTCTGCTTATGGAGGGTATCTCTAAATACTCTTTGTACCAATATTTCAATGATGTGGCATCTGGATAGCCTAACTTTCTAATGTATAGGCGGCATTAAAACCATAATTAATATAAAACTTTACTGCTCGGCTGCAATCTGTATATGAATACATTGTATTCCTCCCGTGACTATATTTGGCCCAGGATTATATCCGCATCCTCTAATAATGTTTTATACGTAATTTAGATTTTCACTTTACAGGCTGTGAATAAGAAAAGTGTGCTCACAGCAACTTAAAAGCGGGATAATATGTAAAATATCAACACAAAAGAGAGGGAAATAATGGATGATATGACTATTTAGATAGTATGAATAATAATGTATAATGAACAAGAAAGGAGTGGGATAACTAAGCACATCAAATAGAGCTACATATGATATATATATAAAGTGGATCCCATGTATTGTTCTATGTTGGAAGTGCAACCGATGGCATTAGCTCACGGGAGGCTACAACTTCTGGAAATGATAAAACAAAACTTTACTCAAGAAGCAATACATCTTTAAGTGGATATACTTTAAGACGTTTTAATGGTTTGTCAAGTTTTAAACTATTGAATAAAAAGATGAGGCGTTCATCAATGTTTCTTGCTACTAGTTAGTGGCGGAATGGAGAATTTATGCAAAAAAAAATATTATTAATTTCCTCAGGAATCTCAGTCATTCTTTTATTTGCTCTTGTAATTTGCTTATTTACAGAATCAGCAAGGGAGAATAAAGTAAAAGAAAAAGTGGCTATTCAGAAAATTGAGTATTTTACTAATAATTATTTTAGATATTTAGATAAAGATATAATCAAAAGTGATAATAATGAAATTTCAGTTTCTATATCGTTTGTTCCTGAAATTGGTTCTATCCCAATAAAAGAAGAAATATATCAAAATATTGCTTATCATGCATTGCAAATAGTAACGTTTTTTCCGGAAGTTAATCATTTCAAGTATATTGTTTTATGGGATGATCATTCAAAGCAAGAAGTTTTGACTTTATCTATTGATGAAGATACCATAAAGAAGTTGGCTAATATATATAATGAGGAGTGTCTAAACCTAAATAGTGGGCTTGAGACATCGTTTAAAAGAGTATTCTCTTCAATTGTTGAGACTGATGAATCAAGATCATGGAGGGATGTAATAGATAAAAATTCTGATTTACCATAACTGAAAAGCATATATTGAAAGATATTCACAAATAAGGTAATTCTTTTGAAACGTCACGTGCCGAATGGCATGCGTGGTTGTGTGAGGAGGAGGGAAATTCAACTAATGAATTTCCCTCCTCCTCGATGTTATGACAAAAGATAATTTACAAAGTATACTTCTTTCGTTGTTGTGTCATTCTCTACTTTACAAAGCCACGTTCGTATTGTCTTGGAATGCTTATTTCTTTATGAACTTTCGTAGAGGCATCTAATGCCCAATAAGGATTTCTTAACATAGCTCTACCTATGGCAACTAAATCAGCATCCTCATTCCCAATGACCGAGTTCGCAAGTTCAGAATCATCTAATCTTCCAACTGCTATTACTGGGACACCAAGTGCTTCTTTAATTTTTCTTGCAAGAGGTACTTGGTAACCTGCATGTGAACCAGGTCTTCCTCCAGAACCAATAGGTCCTTCTCCACCAGCGTATAACTGCATGCGAGCTACCCCTGCTTTATAAAATTCATGG
>NZ_CBDLAM010000067.1:0-7185 GCF_965301125.1 Anaerosporobacter sp.
GCAGAACTATTAAGTGATTACTTTTACATTTCGTTGTAGATTTTTGAAATATATGGTATATTGTTTTACAATTATACATTTGGTCTATATTTTTATTTCTGGAAAATAGCTAAATCATTATATTATGTTATAGCTCATTCGATAAAAGGAATGGACATATACTTCGATAACAAAAGGGAGAGAAGTAAAATGAAAATAGTATTACGGAATCGTCATATGATATGTGTAGCTGTACTACTCATTATATTATCAATAAGTGGTTGTGAAAAAGCAAAGAGACAAGACGACACAAATAGTGTCACAATGGAAAATGAGATAATTCTGTTTACCGACCCTGTAATCGAATTGGAAACAAGAAGAATTCTTAATAAATCAACTGGTGATATAACACAAAATGATGTTCTGAGTATCACTGATTTTGGCATTGATGGTACATATGATAGCTTTGATGAAATCTCTAGCTTGGCTACTATCACTGATAAAATAACCTCCCTAACTGATTTAAAATACTTCAAAAATCTAAAGGTACTTGTATTACCAGATAATTATATTAAAAGCCTAGATGGAATTGAAGTACTGACCAATCTTCAAGCACTTTGTGTTAGAAACAACAAAATAACTAGTATAGAACCTGTAAGAAAACTTGTTAATCTTGTTTATTTTGACTGCGCCGAAAACGATATAGATAATTACTCTGCCTTAAGTGAACTTATTAATATGGAAGAATTGTGTATTGGCTCCAATGATGCAGCATATACCGACTTGTCACCACTTAAAAAATTAACAAAACTAAAAAGCTTATATGCATCACGGTGTGGAATTTCCGATATATCTGTATTAAATAATATGATAAATATGGAGGATTTACTATTATCTAATAATAATATTAGTGATATTAGTGTTTTAAGACATATGGAAAACTTAAATTTTCTAGGTTTGGATAGCAATTCTATTACTAATATTGAATCCCTTTCAGGCTTAACACGATTAGAATATGTTTATTTAGAAGAGAATCCCATTTCTAAAAAGACATTCAATGATTATTACACCCCTAGTGAGGAAGATTATTTCACTACCACGTTCCATTCAAAATTACAAGATGATATGCCTGAATTTACTTTTGATTTATCTTCCTATTTAGATAAAAAAACATATAAGTACGCCGTACAAACAATTACAATTACGAATACCAATGATGGAACCATATTACAGACAATCGATATACCAGAACTATCTTTATTTGGACAAACGAATATCTCCGTTTCTGACAGAGATACTATGGGTTTTGAGTTAGAGGATGTAAATTTCGATGGATATAAAGATATTCGGTTATATGATATACTAAATGGAACTTACCGAGTTGAGTGGATTTATTTGGTATGGAATCCAGATAAAGCTTTATTTGTAAGTGATAAGAGACTTAACGAAATACCTCTAGCAACATTTGATCAAGAAAAGCAGCTCATCTATGGAACGGAACGTGGATCTGCTGGTGATCACGATGATTCAACATACAAGTATATCAATGGAGAACCTACTTTAATAAGCTACACCAGCGAAAAATATGTTAATTTAGATCATGCACAAGTAAAGAAATACCTTACTAAGGCTTCCGTTAAAACAGATCTTACTGAATTTATGACTTTCCATGTAACGGTTTCAGAACGAAACGATAAAACAGGCAAAATGAAGATTATAAGTGATAAATATATTATTTATCCGTATTCTGATGGACTTACTGAAGATAAGATCCTATTGGAAATCGATGCTTCCTCTGAAATTGGGCAAGCAATTTCTAATAGTAACTAATATCCGTATTCAACCCAAAAGAGTTTGTTGCAAATTTGTAACAACCTCTTTTTTTATTACAAACTTCTCCGATGATACTCCTATCTTCCATAGATAAACCCAACTTAAGTATCACTGTAAGAATTTATTTAGAAATTCGTCACGACCACTACAATATTCCCGTTTAAAATAATTTCATAGATAATAAAAAGGATTGGACCCTAAGGCCCTAATCCGAATAATAAATAAACGAAAGGAATCGCTATTATGTGGATTAAGAAATTAAAGAAAAAGAAACTACAATTCATTGTTCTTGGCCTTATTCTTGCATTTGCTGCAATGTTATTATCAACTTGTCTAAGCTTTAGTATTGAAGTTGAACAATATACGGATGACCGCTTTTCCAGAGAAAATAATTCTGATCTATTTCTCTATGCAACGGGCGGTACAAGTGATTATCTTCGCCCTCTATTAAAGGAACATGATACTTTAGCTACATTAACAACCAACAACGGATACTTTATTAATACCTTACCGATGTATCACAAAGATACTTTGGTAAGTGATTACATTACTCCTCTCTATGCACTGGAGTTAGACAGTTATGAATCCATGCCTTTTCAGATGGATATCGTCTCCGGTAATATGAATTCTTTCGCTCCAGCTCCAGGTGAAGTTTGGATTCAAAAGATTGTAGCTGATAATCATGACATTCAAGTAGGCGACACATTCTCAGACAAAGAAACGTCTTACAACTTCACCGTATCCGCTATCGTAAATGATAATACCAAGCCTGTTTCCATGAGTACTGGTGCATTCATTTACTATAATAAAGCTGATAGTAAGGCTTTTGAAGATCAACAACCTTTAGAATTCATTAGTATTACTTCTGAACAAGATATTGATATTCTAAGCCAATGGATTGAGAATCAATATACTCACGAACATTATGCGGTACTTAAATCTACATTAAATGACTTAAAAACTAGAGCTACCATAATGACTTCATTAATCTCCAAACTCGGTACGTTGTCCTCCTTATTCATGTTCCTTATAACTATTATTATTGTGTTATTCTTCATTCGTAATACAATTTTGAATGAATACGGAGCGATCGGAACTTATAAATCTGTCGGATTCTCTACGAAAGAAATTATGGGCTTTTACTTGAAAGCCTATTCCGTAGTCGGAATATTCTCCATTATTATCGGAGCTCTCCTTGGACTTCCAGTTTCCATCTTTATTGGTAATATCGTTATGGAATATATGGGAACTTATCGTCTAAGCACTGCCTCCATACCACGTGTTATATTAGTTATAATCTTTACTTCGATATTATTATTAGCCAGTATCTATCTTGCTTTAAGAAAAATTGGAAAGATATCTCCTGTAGATGCCTTACATGTTGGAACAACCTCAACCAAAGCAAAACTTAAGAAATCACTAATTAAGAATGCACACTCCTCATTAAGTATGGCGATTAATGATATGTTTAAATATCGTAACCGCTCCTTACTTGTTGTTATCGTCGTTACTTTTTCCTTCTACATCGGAATTATGTTAATTAATATGTGTGTTGCCTTTAACCATATGGAGGATAATGCAACTGCATGGGTCGCACAACCAAAGAGCAACTGTTTTTTAAGTAAGGATAACTCATCAATACCAGATGATCTTCTTAATTATGTCAAGAATAGCCCCTATGTTGCTAGCTATATTACTGGCTCGGGTGCTTCCTATGCCAACTTACAAGTTTCCTGTGAAGATTCAAGTATAAATGTTAAGTATGCTAATATTACGGTTCTTAACACATATGATTATGATCTTACTGGAATCAAATATGCTAAGGGACGCCCACCACAGAACAAGAATGAAGTTGCCATAGATTCTACAACTTTGAACAATAGTGACTATACCATCGGAGATACCATATCATTAACAATTAATGATGTCACTGATAATTACTTGATTACAGGAATCTTTCATTCCATGATGGCTCCTGCACTTTCTTTCGTTACGGAGGCTTTCACAGAGTTTCCTGAAGAGAATTATAATACTTCAATTGGGGTTAACTTGAAAAATCCTAATGATGCAAAGGCATTCGAGAAAGATTTTAAGAATACATTCCCTGACTATCGTTATAGTACCATGAAAGATATTGTAGATAATGTCAAACAGTCTGTTATGTCTATCATGACACCAGTTACAATGATTATCATTGGAATCTTCTGTAGCTTTACGTTACTGAATATTATTAACCTCATAATAATGAACAATCATGAGCAGCAGAAGAACTTTGGTATTATGAAAGCCTTTGGATTTACAAATGCTTATATCATTAGAAGAAATGTATTTCGTATACTTATTTTAAGTATTACAGGAACTATATTGGCACTTGCGTTGAATCAATTCCTTAATGCACGTATCTTTCTAGCTATTCTTACAGTTGATGCGTATCAGACAAAGCTTGTCCCTACAAGTATATTTATTGGAACTGGGCTTGTCGTAATAACCATTATAACTATACTACTTAGTTTAGAAATCCGTCGCATCTCGCCTAAGAAGTTAATGGAATAATCGTAAGTTTTGTATGAAGGGAGATTAAGAATACTATGAAAAATAAAATAATAGAAACCAAACAATTATGTAAAACCTATATCTTAGGTAAAACAGGTTTGAACGTTTTAAAGAATATTGATTTAGAAATCTATGAAGGTGACTTCACTGTAATTATGGGTAGTAGCGGAGGTGGAAAATCGACGCTTCTTTATTCCATTAGCTCTATGGACCGGCCTACTAGTGGAACTGTTACTATTCTCGGCAATGATATTACCAAAATGTCAGAGAAGGAATTAAGTAAGTTTCGTAAGTCTGAAGTATCTTTCATCTTCCAAAGTATGAACTTACTTCATGATTTAACTACTCTTGAAAACATCACCTATATCGGATACGGTACAGACACGAAAGAGAACATTAACAAAAAAGCACTTTCGTTAATAGAACAATTTGGTCTACTAGAAGAGAAGGATAAGTACCCAAGTGAACTGTCTGGAGGTCAGCAACAACGTGTTGCAATCTGTCGTGCCTTAATAGGCGGTTCTAAGATCATCTTCGGAGATGAACCTACAGGTTCACTTAATTCTTCTACTGGTAAGCAAGTCCTGGATAGTCTAACAGAATTAAATGAACAAGGTCAATCGATTGTTATGGTTACACATGATCTTAAAGCTGCTACTCGTGCATCTCGACTACTATATATGGCGGATGGGCATATATATGCAGAATTAATCCTTGGAAAATATACGGAGGATAAAGAGAAAGACCGTAAAGCCCTTGTGTATGATTTCTTAAAAGAGCAAGGTTGGTAGGCATAAATCAAGCTACTGGTATATAAAATTCCATGGTTGTTCCTTCATCCAACACACTGTCACAAAAGATTCTACCGCCATGTTGTGTAACAATATATTGAGAGATACTAAGGCCTAGCCCTGAACCAGGAACGTTCAAGGTTCGGGCCTTTTCACCACGGTAGAATGGCTCAAAAATCATAGACTGGTCCGTAGCAGATATGCCTACTCCAGTATCAAGCACAGCTATGAATAACTTCTCACTCTCATAACGAAATTGAATAGCAATAGTCCCTTTCTCTGTAAACTTCATTGCATTCCCTACCAGATTTTGCAGGACTTGAAGAATTCTCTTTTGATCAATATTAATCAGAAGGTTAGGAATCTCATTACTCCTAAATTCTAATCCTTTCTTCATAATATCACCCCTTAATTCTTCTACTATACCAGTGAAGAAATCTCTCGAGTAACATTCCGTCTTATGTATATCAAATTCATGTAACTGTGCTTTGGAATGTTCTAAGATATCATCTATCAATCCATTCAACATTGTAATTTTCTTAAGAATGATAGACGTATACTCTTGTACTCGTTCATCTTTTACCAAACCTGTATGGATTCCTTCCACATAACCCGATATAGTAGCAATTGGCGTTCGCAAATCATGAGAAATGTATGCTAATAATAGTTTTTCTTTCTCTTTCAAAAGCCTTTCATTTTGAATTGAATAATCTAGTTCATCTCTAAGGCTTTCAAAATCATGACATAGTAGACCAATTTCACCATCATAGTCATAACGTACTCTTTCCCTAAAATCACCTTCTCGTATCTTTTTTGTTGATTGATGAACCTGACGTATGGGTAATAAGATATCGCGATGTAAGAAAAGTATAAACTTAATCAGTATAACTAATACGGCTATGATCGTCACTGCCATAACGTATATACAAAAATATGATTTCTTGATAAGCTTCTCATAAGGAATTTCAACATAGATTGTGCCCACTTGTAACCCATCTTCCAGAATCGGGGCACTATAGACATAATTCCCACTCTTCTTCCCATAGGAGTTACCTGTAACTATCTTCATATCAACCTTATTCTGTACCATATTCTTGGGATTAGAATGAATCACTTCTCCACTTAGGTTAATAGTAAGGTATGTATAAGCCTCCAAAGACGTATAATCTCCTTGATTTACTTCAAAGATACAGTTATTCATTAACACCCTAGCCCGATTATGAATCAATGTATCCACATTCGTATTAACAAGATAGATAATTATTCCACAAAGCAAGACTAATCCTAATAAAATCGCACTAGAATATATATAAATCTTGTGTCGAATCGTCAACCTTCCCATTTGTAACCGACTCCCCATACAGTTTTTATGTAGCAGACCTCTTCTTTCACTAACTTTTCACGTATCCGACCAATATATACAGCAATGGTATTATCATCAATAAAGTCTGAGTATCCCCATACTTGACTAATAATTTGATCCTTAGTAAATACTTGAGATGGATAATCAGATAAAAAGTCTAGCACTTGGAATTCCTTTGGCGAAAATTCAATCGGCTTCCCATCTACAGTTACTTCATAGGATTCGCCACAGATTTTTAAACGACCAAAACATTTTTCTTTTCTCTTATTCTTTGTTTGTACAGGGATAAACTGAGTCACTCGCCTTAAGTGAGATTTTACTCTAGCAACTAATTCAATCTGTGAAAATGGTTTTGTCATGTAATCATCTGCGCCTACTCCAAGTGCTAGTACTTTATCATAATCCGAATTCTTAGCTGATATAATAATGATTGGTAGATGTCTCTCTTCCCGAATCTTTTTACATACAGCAATTCCATCAATTTCAGGTAACATGATATCTAGAATAACAAGAGCAGGTTCACAATCTTTCAGCATTCTCAAGCCATCGGCCCCTGTAAATGCTTGTCTAACATCATAGCCATCATTGGCAATGAAATCTTTCATTACATTAGATAAATCTACGTCGTCCTCAATTATTAAAATTGTTTCTTTCATACTTGTTAAC
>NZ_CBDLAM010000067.1:7195-18962 GCF_965301125.1 Anaerosporobacter sp.
ATTAACTGTAATCATTCGTTCTCCATTAACTTTATCCATATCTTTTACTTGGAATTCTACAATATGGTCTAGGCAAATCACACGAACCGTTTTATAGATTGTATCATAGTCTTCATGTATAAGATTGATGGTACAAGTATTATTCTTGTCCACTGTGATTAGGAACTCATTGTATTCCCCTGCTTGGTAAGCAAAATCTTCACCATTATCTTGGTAATGTGTATAACTTCCTTTACCAGGATAAACATCAAGAATTAATGTATCTTGTTCCTTCTCTCCAACATAGTTTTGTTCTATATAATTAGGAAGAATCGTACCTGCTTTCACATAAACAGGGCAGACATCTAATGGTGCATCACGCAATATATATCTTCCTCCTTCTACTGACTCCTTCGTCCAGTAATCGTACCAAGTACCTTCTGGAAGATATACCATTTTGCAAGTTTGTCCTTGATCTAGTACTGGTGCAACCAATAGATTTTCCCCTACTAAGAATTCGTCATTCATGTTCCTTGCAATCTCATCATTCTCATAATGCATGATTAATGGGCGAACAATTGGCATTCCTTCTCTTTCTGCTTGATAGAATAAATCATAGAAGTAAGGAAGTAGACGATAACGTAATTTAATGTATTTACGATTAATGCTAATTGTTTCTTCATCAAATTGCCATGGTTCTTGAAATCTTGTTCCCTTAGCTGAGTGGTTTCGGAATAATGGAGAGAAGCAACCAACCTCTACCCATCTACATAATAATTCTTTGGTAACATCTGACCCAAAGCCACCCACATCGGTACCAACGAAAGCCATACCACTTAATCCAAGATTACATAATTGTGGAACTGCCATCTTAAGATGTGCCCAGATACTATGGTTGTCCCCTGTCCAAGCAGTTGTATACTTTTGACTTCCTGCATAGCAAGCTCTTGTAATTACATAAGGTCTTCTTCCATCTAATCGTTTTAATCCTTCATATGTTGCTTTCGCCATGAAATGTCCATAGATATTATGAACCTTTGCATGGTTTGCTTTCTTTACTCCATCCGAAAATACTACATCATCTGGAAGTTGTCCTTCAAAACTGGCCGGCTCGTTCATATCATTCCAGATTCCACGAACCCCTTGTTCCAATAAGAAAGAATGATTATTTCCCCACCATGTTTGTACGTCTTCATTCCCGAAATCAGGGAAGACCGATTTCCCAGGCCAAACAGAATTCACATAGATATCACCATCTTTATCCGTAGCAAAATATCCATTCTTCACGCCTTCTTCATATACGGGATATCCTTCTTCCACCTTTACCCCTGGGTCAATAATCGTTACAACCTTAAAGCCCTCCTCTTTAAGATCTTTGATTAATTTCTTAGGATCATCATAGCGATCCTTGTTCCAAGTAAATACTTTGAATCGCTCCATGTAATCAATATCAAGATGGATAACATCACATGGTAGATCATGATTACGTAGATTCGTTGCAATCTCACGTACTTGACTTTCCGATTCATATCCCCATCTAGATTGTTGATATCCAAGTGTCCAAATTTGTGGCACCGTAGTACGGCCTGTCAGATATGTGTAATTCTTAATTACCTCATTAATACTATCTCCAGCAATGTAATAATAATTTAGATTACCTTGATCCGCTCCAAATAAATAATATTCATCACTTTCTTTTCCCATATCAAAGTAACTACGATATGTATTATCGTAGAATAATCCATATACGCTATCTTTTGTTAATGCAATATAGAAAGGTATTGATTTGTATAATGCTTTGAAAGAATCCACTTGTGGATCTGGATTATCGGTATTCCACATTTCATATTCATAACCACGTTTATTTAAAAAGCCTGTTTTATCACCTAAGCCATAGAATGCTTCATCGCCTTGCATCTTCTTAAGTACTTCAATCTTGTAGTGTTCCTTCTTCCTCTCAACGTGATGTCCCTCTTGCATTGCCAGTTGAATAAACTCTTCACTTACACCATTGCGAACAACTCGCTCTCCTCTATAATCCTCACAGACTACTTTTCCTTCTTTATTATAAAAATCAATCTTAAAATCATCATATATCTTAGCTATAACGCTATTAGTTGCTATCTGAAGATACTCACCTTCCTTAACAACCGTAAATTCCGTATCCCTTTGCTTATTCCCCTCAATTGCGGATGATGGCTCTTCGTCACTATCAAATGAAGCAAATACATTCCATATCTCATCTGTAATAATAGTTATCTTGGCTTGTTTATTCTCAAATTCTAATATAATCTCTTGTTTCTTTACTTGGTGATTTAATAATTTACCAAACATCTTGATCCTCCAATATATCTACATAATTCCTGCAATCCCTTAATCTATCCATTAAGATATGCAATCATATCATCCATACGTTTATTCGCGATTGTCTTTCCTATCTCATACAAATCACGTAATTTCTGAATATCCTTCTCCACACGTGATACTACTACTGGTTCCTCTGGTCGAATAACAAAGATTTTGCCCTCATCTTCTAATTTAGCAATGGTTTCTTGTATCTCATTATAATGATTTGGTATCTGTTTTAATTTCTTAATTAAACGTGGATATTCTTTATAAGTTTTTTCATATGCACGTAACATTGGTTTTGAAACAGGGTGTTTTCGATATCCCTCTTGTCTAGTTAGCACAAGAACTATCTTCTCATACCCCTCATTAATTGCCCAATCAACTGGAATTGGATTTGCTATCCCTCCGTCGAGGCATTTCATACCTTCCACATGAACAATTGGTGAAAGTAATGGCATACTGCACGATGCACGACATCCCATCAGCAATTCTTCGGTCTTCCCTTTTTCAAATTCAACCAATTTTCCCGTTTTACAATCTGTGGCAAATGCAACATATCGTTGCGGAGAATTATAGAACGCCTCTTCATCAAATGGTAATAGCTCTTTTCCTATTTCATTAAATAAAAAATCAAAGTTAAAAATAGAATGATTACGAATCAAAGTACGTATTCCCAGAAAGCGTTTATCTTTTACATAATCCATATTAACTTTAGCCGTTCTTCCCATTTGCTTTGATACATAATTCAACCCACTTAATGAGCCTGCAGAAACACCTCCTACACAAGGAAATTCAATATCATTTGCTATAAATGTATCCAATACTCCTGCTGTAAATAAACACCGCAGGGATCCTCCCTCTAATATTAATGCTGTCCTCTCCTTCATGCTATCTTTCCTTTCAATCACTTACATTAATTGAGACAATTGAAAAGCTTATCTTGTCCCTCCTTTAAAAATATATAACGTATGAAAAGCAGTCGACTACTTCTCATACGTTACATTATACACATTACTATTCATATTTTCCAGTATTGGTAATTGTTACTATAATTATTCATCAAAAGAGATATTGTTACTTTTTACTTACTGGTATCCATATCTCACAAAAGCACCCTGGCTTTAGACTTTCTCCATATAGCTCAAAATCCGTATCATCTAACATATTGTACTCAGAACTTGGTAGGAATTCTTTGAAGATACGATCCCAAGTATCACTAATACAATTCTCATCCTCACCTATACATTCAAATACAGCAAAGAGTGTTGGCTCTACCTTCCAAACTTTATATCCAACTGGTACTTCTCCTCCCTCATACACTTTGCCTATTCCATACTCAAAATTGTTGCTCTCCTTAGATATCGGACCGCATACTCCATACATATCATGGTCTTTTGTATGCTCTGATAATACATCAATCACGCCTTGTTCTCCACATTCTTTCCAGAAATCAGGGATAGTACTTTTTCCATTCTCTGATAAGATTTCATTTGAAAATTCTTTCACCTTCGCTAATAACTGAAATTTCTCTCTTTCTACAATTCTAAAATTCATCACTGTTCCACCTTCCAATTTTATTTTAATTACTAGGCGGTTAAAGGATTTTAGTTGTATCCCAGCCCTCTTGGCGGCAATAGGTGTAATTCCATGAAATCTTGTAAATGCCTTTGTAAAACTTTCTGGAGTATCATATCCATATTTATAAGCAATATCAATAATTTTCTTATCAGATAGAATCAACTCTTGACCTGCCATAGAAAGTCTTCGATTTCTAATGTATTCATTCGCTGTTATTCCAACAATCATACTAAAAATCCTATGAAAATGATAGTTCGACATGTATACCTGCCTTGCTACGTCTTCATAATTAATGGGTTCTAGCAAGTGTTCTTCCATAAAAGTGATTGCTTTTTGAATACTTTGGATACAATCCATTTTCCTCACCTCCGGACTTAATTGTAAGGTTTATTTATGTACATTTCCTAATCTTGTTTGCTTGATTGTGTCGGATTAACAGATGTTCTCTTCTCTCATAATTGCTCGAAGATTTCTTGATATTCCCTCGGCTTCTTAATATTAATTAATTCCAGGTAAAATTATTAGTTCCTGCGCCAATCTCAAAGTGATATTTTGCTATACCTAGGTCGAGCTTGCTGTAGAATCCTAATCCTGGCTTAGCAGAAACTTTATCATCTTCAAGTGAAAAGGTGAATTTCTGCTGATTCATTGCAGTTGGTGCAAGTAATGCAGCTTCAATTCCATTTTTGAACCATTCTGGCATGGTTGCTGTTACCTTACTGACCTTCTCCACCGTTTTAGATTTATGTTCTACACCTTGCGTCTTTCCATAACCAAGTGCGATCACAACTGTCAGTTTTTCTCCAGAATCTACTTGAAAGGCTCCCGGAATCTTGCTATAGCTCATAGCAACCCAACAGGTATTAAGTCCCAGTTGTTGTGCATACAGTACTAACTTTTCGCCGTAATACCCACACAGTTCTTCTAGATTAGATCCTTTTTTGCCAATCATGGCAATATAGTTGGTTACACCCGAGAATTTTCCGTAATGTGCCATAAACCCATCAAAGGCTTTGGGCTCATCCGTAACAAGTTGAATATGTAGACCGCTTTCCCTATTGCATTCATCAATCTGCTTCTGGATAGCTGCTTTCTTAGCTTCATCTAGTTTTTTATCCTCATAACTTCTTACAGAATGTCTCTGCTTCATTGCTTCTAATAATTCCATTTATTTTTCCTCCCTCATCTCCCAGTGTCGTAAGTATTTTCTGACAGCTGGTTATCTCCCTGTTAATTGTTTTAAATCCTTTTCTAAATTCACACAGCCCTTTCGTTTAATTGTTTAAACCATTATAACATATAAAATATCTAAAAGTTCAATGATAAAGAAAATCGAGACGAATACTGAATCAAAAAAACAACTTTTCCAGCTGTGTCCATATATGAGCAAGTATATGCTCACAAAATGACATTCTGCACAGAAAAGTTGTCCCTTTCGTTTTAAAAGAATAGTGACTGCTTAATTTTGTAATATTCCCTTTATCAACTTGTTAATTGCAATACATTAATCAATAATGCCCATGCAACACCATAATAAGTAATTACCGCTACAAGGTCATTCACAGTTGTAATCAAAGGTCCGGAAGCAACTGCAGGATCGACCTTGATTCTATGAAAGAACATAGGTATCGTTGTCCCTACTAAACTTGATATCGTCATAGCAACAATGAGGGCGACACCAACACAGCCTGATATAGAGAATGCATAGATTGGTGTTTTTGCTTTGAAGAAATATATATACGCACCAATACATAAAAATGCTAAACTTCCTAGCAATAATCCATTGGTAAAACCTATTCTAACTTCTTTCAAAACTAACTGTACCTTATCTTTCCCAGTTAATCTTTCATCCATTAAGACACGGATTGTAACAGCTAATGATTGTGTTCCAACGTTACCAGCCATATCAAGAATTAATGACTGAAAACAAACAATCAAGGCGATTTGTGATACTACTTGTTCAAACATACCAACTACGGAAGATACAACTAATCCAAGTACAAGTAAGGCAATTAACCACGGTAAACGCTTCTTCATACTTTCGATAAGTGTTTCATCCAAATCTTCTTTGGCAGTTAACCCTGCTAATTTCGCATAATCATCTCCAAACTCGTCATCAACTACTTCTACAATATTTTGTGATGTAATTACTCCTAATAGTGTATCATTATCATCAAGTACCGGAATGGAATCTTCTGCATAGCCTTTCAAACGTTCGATACAATCATTAATCTTCTCCTGTGCCCTAACATAAGGGAATGATGTACTAATTAAAGACTCAAGCAAGGCGTAATCTCTTGCGCAAATTAAATCTTTCAGATCAATCGCTCCGTAGAACTTACCATTCTCGTCTTTGACATAGATTGTTGAGATATTATCGTTTTCTTCTGCTTTGTTAATTAATGTTTTCATTGCTTCTCTTATGGATAATGAACGTTCAATTTCAATATAGTTGGTGGTCATCTGGCTACCGATCTCATCTTCATCATAAGATTGTATTAATTCAATATCTTTCTTCGCTTCCTTCGTCATATATTGAATTAACTGTTCTCGCATATTAGAATCCACTTCATCAAGAGCATCAACCGCATCATCAGCATCCATATTTTCAATAATATCTGCTGCCATCCTTAAATCTAATTCTTCAAGATACTTACCGATATCATCTAAGAATGTGAAGATTTCAGAAACCTTCTCTACTCCAAGTATTTGATAAAGTCTCTTTCTATCTGACTCTTGCAAATTCTCTAATGCTTCAGCTATATCATTCTCATGGTAATCGTCTAACTTTTCTCTTATCTCTTGGTCCGATGCATTACTTGTTATTATTCCAATCAGTTCGTCTAATACTGTATCAGTCTTTCCGTTTTTATTCTGCATACTTTGATACCTCCTTTTCCATTCGTAGTTACTGTACTCGGGAGTAAATAGCAAACAAACGAATCAATCAACATTTTCTTAATTAGTATCTGTAATATTCGTTTATTCATACATAATCAGACCGGAAAGCATGTTGCTTGTGTATCCACATGTAAATCCTTTTTCATCTATCCTAGGCATGAGACAATAGTGGAAAATGTAATTGCTCTCTCTCTATTCTTTGAAGGTCTTCACCTATATAGAATAGCGTACAATCTTCCTCTTTGAATTCTTCCACCTCAAAACCACTCTTATCACTAGGAACGAAATCAAGTATTACAGCTTCTGCAACATCTGCAAAAGAGTCTAAAATCTCACTTAGTTCTACTTTTCTTTTTGCAATGAAACAACTTAGATTAAGAGTATTATCTTCTATCGTTGCCACTACATAGGTATCTAAACGCTTACTATAGTAAATGTCCTCCATCTCATGATAATAAAATCCCATTAACCCAAGGTTTCTCATGATCATTCCATCATTAAGTACTGCATCTTTAACGTATTCAAAAAACCTTACTCTATCCTCATTAGAAGGATTTAATATCTTAACAAATCCCTCAGAATTTTTAGACAACTTCTTTATCATCTCATCTTTGATCAAATGTTTTTTGTAGATGTATTCCTTACTAACTTGGAAGCCGAATTTAGGATAATACGAAATCACACTGTCATTTCCAAAAAGATAAATTCCATCACATTGATTTTTATAAGTAGCAATCACCTTTTCAATAAGGTATCTTCCTAATCCTTGATTTCGATACTCCTTAGCTGTCATAACTGTACCAATTTGAATATAGTTCTTTATCTCACCGTCAATTACAAATGTCATTCGATTTGCTGAAACATTAGCAACCATTCGATCACCGTCCATTAAGGAATGTGGCATATACATATCCTCTTTCCAATAACCATTCTGATACCATGATTCGAAATCAAAGCCAAATGTATCTCTTGTTAATTGATTTAATGCAGCTCTAAATAGATCATTGTCCTTATACTTTGTAACATAACTGTATTTTTCCATACGAATTCTCCCCTTTTTGTTCTTGTTTGTCTATAAAGTACACCCGCAAAACTCTTAATAAACAAGAATTGCTTCTTAGCTTACGTACTATGACTAAGAAACAATAGCGAAACATCTTAGCACTTCTTAGCGTGTACAGCATGACCTAGGAAGCCGAGCCAGCCTGAGCTGAGGCAGGATGCCGAATCGAAGGCGGTTCCGCATCTATTAATGAAGCTGAGTGTACACACTTAGAAGTACTTAGATGTGCAGCGTGTTTTGTGTCATAGTACGTCAGCTAAGAAACTATGAAATTGTATATAGAGTTTTGCCTCCAACACCTAAAAACACAGGTAGCCTTAAAGCCCCTCTATTTCTTTCTTCACTAATCCATTCTCCTTTAGTTCATAAATCGTATCACATACCTCACTCAGATATTTTCTGTCATGGGAGATACTTATAATCGCACCCGTATACTCCGACAATGTCCTTCTAATAACAGGGTTAGATAATGGTGAAAAATTACGAGTCGGCTCATCTAATAACAATACATTATATCCTTCCATACTCATTTTCAAAAGAATCAGTTTTGCTTTCTGCCCACCTGATAAATCTTCGATCTTGTGATTCATCTCATCTGCTGTATATTTCATGCTACCTAAATAGGTACAGATTCTTACATTCTCTTCCCTATCTCCAGTTCTAGTTAGGAACTGCACAGGTGTTTGATTCAAATCAAGAAGGTCCGTATAATTCTGTGGCATGTATGCGGCTTTTATATCTGTTCTTGCCAACATCTGCTTCGCGATTTGCTTCATTAAAGTGGTTTTTCCACAACCATTCTTGCCGACGATACAAACCTTCCTAGGTCCTTCTACGTGGATGCGAATGTCTTTTGATAATACGAAGTCCCCGATACACAGTTCATCTAATGAATAGTCCAGTACTACCTTACTATTTGGCATGGCTGAATTATTCGCAAACTTTATTAAAATGGCGTCTTCTGTTTCTGGAATATCTAGAAACTCTTCTTTCTGTTTCTCAAATCGTCTCCCCATTGCCTTAACAGAATGCATCTTTTTCTTTAGTAAACGTCCACCAGCTGGATCCTGTCTTGTTATTACATTCTGCTGATGTTCTACCTTTTGTTCAATCTGCATATACCGATCCATTTGTTTTTGATAATCACTTCTTTGTTTTCTCGCTACTTGTTCCTGATGCTCAAGGCCACGAATTCTCGTATCATAGTATTGTGCATATCCCATCTTAATCACTGTATGCTTAGGGACTGTCTTTCTTCTAACTTGCTCTAGATGAATTATCATATTAGCTGTATTCTCTAACAATGTTTCATCATGGGAAATATATAATACTGGCTGCCTACAATTGACTATAAACCTCTCTAACCATTTTAAAGTATCAATATCTAAGTCATTAGAAGGTTCATCTAGCAATAATAAATCTGGCTGTTTCATTAATAACCTAGCTAACTGTAATTTTACCTTCTCACCACCAGACATCGTATCTACTTTCTGATCTGAATAAAAACGCTCCATCAAAAATCCAACTTGGCGTGCGATATCCGTTAGCTCTTTGGGTGTTAATTCAGAAAATGCCTCCTCTTCTAGACAATATTCGTAAACAGTCTTCTCCAAATCTACACTGGATAATTCTTGTGCTAGATATCCAACATGATTATTTGGATTGATTATCTCACCTGTGTATTCGATATAGTCTTCAATTAAAGTTGAATTATAGATTAACTTCATTAGTGTGGATTTTCCGTTTCCTTCTTCCCCAATAATAGCAGCCTTATCTCCATCGTATAGGGTCAAAGAAAAATTAGCTAATATTGTCCGCAAATCTTTTTTATGTGAAATTGTTAGATTCTTAATCTGTAACATGAAATCATCTCCTTATTATAACATCAACAATGTTCATAACGTTTCCATTCCTTACATTGTTTGATAATCTAAATGTTATTGGCTACCTATGATACCGTAATGGTCCCATAAAAAAAATCTGCTTTCAGTACACTACCGAAAACAGATTCTATGCAAAAGGATTAATTTCAATAACATAGACAATTATAATAACCGCCTATCAATCTTATCGATGCATATACTAATCTATAATCGGTAACAGAAATAAACCTGACAAATCGCAGGTACCTGAAAGCATTTCTGTTGTACGAATTATCGATTAGTTACTCATCTTATCCCTCTTTTACTATATTTATTTACTACATTTTTATTACTACTTCCTTCATAATATCAAATAAGTGCTCCCATGTAAAGCCATTAATTGTAAATCCTTCTATATTGGTATATAGACTACTTTTTAAAGTTAAAATTCACCGTTTCATACATCTTCTTAATAACACGCACTACTCGGTTGGTATCTCCTGGCTCAATAAAGACATCGTAGTTATTTGGTATACTTCCAAAGGTAACTACTTTTTTTATATTCAAATCTTGCACTAGATAATCTAACATATTATTCTTACTTGCATTCTTATTATAGATCTTGATATAGGCATAACCTGGATAATCATCAGAATTATACTTCAATACTTTGCAATTCTGTGTATATCCTTTCTCTTCTAATACCAAATAGAATCGTTCAATGGTTTCGATGCGATCAAGTATCATAAGATATACAACTTCTTCATTCTCTGGTAATTTTCTCTTCACGTAATTTCTAAAAGGAGAACGCCTCATCTGAGTTACAAGATCATTCTGTACTTCATCTTCCATCTCTTGATAGTAGATCACAAGCATGTCATCTATTACCACATTGACGAAATATTTAAGTCCGTTTTCCTCCATTAAATCGATGATTTCTTTGGCTTTTGTATAAGATATGATGTATTTTCTTAAATAGCGTTTCTGATTAATATCATATAATACAGCACCATCCATTGCTATTACAGGTAAGTTAAGACGAATCGATTGCATTGGTTCCATCATAGATGCTGGCGTACGTTTTGTTGATATCGTAAACTTCGCCCCATCATCTAAAATACGATTTAGCTCAAAACGACTGTATGCAGACATATTATCATTCTTATTCAATAAAGTATCATCAAGCCCTGATAGGAATAGAATATCTCTGTTTTTTTTCTTTGGCAGATGGACTGCATTCACCCCAACCCCAATAATAATACCGATCATTGTATCTAGAAAACGATTCCACACAAATAGATATGGATTCTGATCCGCTAAGTGATTTACTACGATACTTAGAAATACTACACAAGAAAAATAAGAAGCTTCTTTCTTATTAATTACAACAGTCGTATAGATAACAACAACAATCATTAATACCACTACAAGATTATACACCATAGAATGACTAATTGGGGACCAATCTAATTGGTTACTTACCAAAATAACAGCTAGTCCATACAATGCACCTATAATAGTGCCAACCGTTCTTTGTTTTGCACTTTTCAAACTATTTTTTACATATAATTGCATACACCACAAAGCTGCTAATTGAGAATAGAATACAATTCCGTTCCCCTCTCGAAACAGTGCAACTACATAACACAATGCTACTGCAATCGCTGATTTAATAATTCTCATCCCCACTGGAGGGAGCTCCAAGTGTTTAATCGTCTTCATTTTGATACCATCCACAAACAACAAAGTTGCTTGCTATTTCCTTTCTTCTCTAGCTCATTTCTCTTTTGTAAATCAACCTATATATTCCATGATTTTTCTATTATAGATTTCATAAAATGATTTTTCAAGATACTTATCAAATTTTTATTTTAATTAAGAATCTCTCATCATAACTACTCATTTTAAAGTAGTTAATATCATTAATATACATAATTTATGCAATACTTATGTATTAAGTCTTTATGTAATAAATGCTAATGTTCACGAAACAAACACATTCTTTTCACAATTCGATTACAAATATACCCTATAA
>NZ_CBDLAM010000068.1:0-18376 GCF_965301125.1 Anaerosporobacter sp.
GGATAATATGAATGTAGATTTTGCAGTAGAAGATATAGAAGTATTTTTATTAATATTAGTTCGAATTTCAGGTTTCGTATATGCTGCGCCTTTCTTTAATCTTAGTAGTGTACCTAGGAAGGTTAAGATAGGACTTAGTGCTTTTATGGCACTTGTGATCTTTAGTTCAATAAATGGTATACAGCTTGAATATGTTGGCATAATTGATTATGCCATTTTAGTAGCCAAAGAATTAATTATAGGAATTTTAATTGGATTCAGTGCTAATATGTGTGTCTTCATATTAAATTTTGCGGGACAAATGCTCGACATGGAGATTGGTTTTTCCATGGCTACACAATTTGATCCTACATCTAATATGCAGACAACTATAACATCAAGTTTTTATACGTATCTTGTAATGTTAATAATGCTTTTAAGTGATATGCATTTGCATCTTTTAAAAGCAATTATGGATACGTTTAAACTAATACCGCTTGGACATGCAGTTTTTAAAGATGGTTTATACGACACTGCGTTAAAGTTTATTACCGATTTCTTTATTATAGGTTTTCGGATTATACTTCCAGTGTTTGCGACGTTATTAATCGTAAATATCGTACTTGGTATATTAGCCAGAGTAGCACCACAGATGAATATGTTTGTAGTTGGTATGCAGATAAAAGTATTTATAGGACTTTTTGTTTTGTTCTTTATTATTAGCCTAATGCCACAAGTTACAGACTTTATCTTTTCAGAGATGAAATCTTTAATTCAAATGGTTGTCCAAAATCTAACGGAATGATTTGAGGTAAGCTTAAGTTGAGATTACAGTATGATGATTTCAATCAGAACTTAATATACAAGCAGACAACATTTCTGCGATACAATTTACAGTTATTTGCAAAAGATGAGGGTGGAGAAAAGACAGAAGAAGCCACACCAAAGAAACTTGATAAAGCAAGAGATGAAGGACAGGTAGCAAAGAGTCAAGAATTAAATACAGCAGTTATGCTTTTAGCGTTGTTTCTTAGCTTGAAAATATTTATCGGAACAATAGGGGATAAATTCATAGAAGCATTTCAGAAGTCATTTGAAAGTATTACACTTATTGTTAAAGATGATATGTCAATGAACTCAATCCTGTCTTTACTTGGATATGCTTTGAGATCAATTCTTTTAATTTCATTACCTATATTCTTAATTGGTATAGTCGCAGGGATATTAGTTAATATAGTACAAATTAAATGGAAAGTTACATCAAAACCTTTAAAACCTACACTGAGTAAGCTGAATCCAATAAATGGATTTAAGAGGATGTTTTCAAAGGAAAAGTTAGTCGAATTACTATTCTCTGTACTTAAGATAATATTAATCGGCGTGCTTGTATATTCCACATTAAAAGATCAATGGAAATTACTTTTCAATTTGTATGACTTTACTTTATTCCAAGCCATCGGAGTTATTGGTGATATGGTTATTTCGTTAGGTTTGAAGATTAGTTACATGTTCCTGATTATTGGATTTGCGGATTTGTTTTATCAAAAAAGGAAATTTAAGAAGGACATGATGATGTCTAAACAGGAAATTAAAGATGAATGGAAGAATGCAGAAGGTGATCCTCAAGTTAAAGGTAAGATTAAGTCGAAGATGCAAGAAGCATCTAGACGTAGAATGATGAATGCGATTCCTAATGCAGACGTTGTTATTACCAACCCAACACACTTTGCGGTTGCGTTGCAATATGATAGGGAGTCTAGTTCTGCACCGATGGTTGTGGCCAAAGGTGCTGATTATATGGCTCAAAAAATAAAAGATATAGCAAGAGAAAACAAGGTTGAAATTGTAGAAAATAAACCACTTGCTAGAATGTTATATTTTAATGTAGAAATCGATCAAGAGATACCTCAGGAACTGTATCAGATGGTGGCTGAGATATTAGCTTATGTATATAGAGTAAAAAATAAGATTTAGTTATGGGGGTAAGGTGAATGAAAAAGTCTGACTTGGTACTTGGGTTATATATCCTAGCGGCTATTGTATTTTTGATTGTACCAATACCTTCTTTATTATTGGATGTATTATTAGCGCTTAATATAGCGATAGCAATGATTATATTATTTAATGCATTATTCTCAAAAGAAGCATTGAATATGTCAAGTTTCCCAACAGTACTGTTGTTTACTACTATATTTCGTATTTCGTTGAATGTATCATCTACGAAGTTAATTCTTTCAACAGGAGATCCTGGTAATGTAGTTAGGACATTCGGTGAATTCGTAGGTGGTGGAGATCTTATAATCGGAGCAATCGTATTCTTAATCTTAATTTTGGTACAATTTATGGTTATCAATAAAGGTTCTGAAAGAGTTGCGGAAGTAACTGCAAGATTCACGCTTGATGCTATGCCTGGTAAACAGATGGCGATAGATGCGGATTTGAATACAGGTGCAATTACAGACGCGGAAGCAAGAGAAAGAAGAGAGAAGTTACAATCTGAATCTGCTTTCTTTGGAGCTATGGACGGTGCTACGAAATACGTAAAAGGGGATGCAACAGCTGGTTTAATTATCACTGTAATTAATATTGTTGGTGGTGTTCTTATGGGCGTACTTAGACAAGGTTTGCCAATGGCTGATGCACTTGAGAAGTACACCATTCTTACTATTGGTGATGGTCTTGTAAGCCAGATACCATCAATCATGATATCTTTGGCAACTGGTTTATTAGTTACCAAGGTTTCAAAAGAAGCAGATATCTCAGAGGTGCTTGTTAATCAATTATTCTCAATACCTAAAGTATTGTATATGGTTGGTGGAGCGTTAATATTCCTTGGAGTAGTTACTCCTCTTAATATCATTGTATTCTGTACATACGGGGTAGTCTTTATTATGTGTGGTAGAATGATTAATGCTAAGATTGAAGAGGGGAATATTGAAGAAGAGGTATCAGCTACAGAAGATAATGCTGATGAGATTCGTAAACCAGAGAATGTTACTACGTTATTACAGGTTGATCCAATTGAGTTAGAGTTTGGATATGGTATTATTCCTTTGGCGGATGTTAACCAAGGCGGTGATTTATTAGACCGTGTAGTTATGATTCGTAGGCAAATTGCACTAGAACTTGGTTGTGTAGTTCCAATTATACGTTTACGAGATAATATACAGTTAAATCCTAATCAATATGTTATTAAAATTAAGGGTATCCCAGTTAGTGATGGTGAGATTTTGTTTGATCACTATATGGCGATGAATCCGGGATATGTTGAAGAAGAAATTACAGGTATTCCAACGTTTGAACCTTCTTTCCACCTACCTGCAATTTGGATTACAGAAAACCAAAGAGAGAGAGCAGAATCACTTGGTTATACAGTTGTAGACCCACCTTCCATTATTGCTACACATTTAACGGAAGTTGTTAAGAATAATCTAAGTGAATTATTAAGTCGACAAGATGTTCAAAATCTTATTAATAATGTTAAAGAGGCAAATGAGACCCTTATATCAGAATTGGTTCCAAAACAACTTGGTGTTGGTGAAATTCAAAAAGTTCTGCAGAACTTATTGCGTGAAGGAATATCAATTCGTGATTTAGTTACTATTTTTGAAACACTTGCAGATAATGCACCTGTAACAAGAGATACAGATGTACTTACTGAATATGTGCGTCAGAGTCTAAAACGTGCAATCTCTAATAAATATTTTCCAAATGGGGAAACAACAAGTGTAGTTACTCTTGATCCACAAATAGAGCAAGAAATTATGGGTGCTGTAAAGCAAACAGAACAGGGAGCATATTTGACGTTGGATCCAGAAAAGACTCAGGGAATTATGAATTCTGTTAGAGATGAAGTATCAAAACTGGAGAACCTAGGAAGAAATCCTATTGTTATAACGTCTCCTATAGTGCGTATGTATTTTAAAAAGTTAACTTCCGATTACTTTAAAGATTTGATTGTTATCTCGTATAGTGAAATTGAATCTAATGTTGAATTACAATCAGTAGGGATGGTGACAGCGTAGTGATAATTAAGAAATTTCAAGCTGAAACAGAAAAAGAAGCCATATTAATGGCAAAAGAAGAATTAGGTAAAGATGCAATTGTTACTAATATCAAGACGATTAAACCAAAAGGAATTCATAAGTTTTTTAGGGCTTCCAAAGTTGAAATAACAGCAGCTGTAGATGATACAGTTAATTACGAAGAGGATAGTTTATTATCCTCTTTTCAAAAGTTAATCAATGAAAATCAGTCTAATAAACAATTGGAAATTACAAAAGAAAAAGTTGTTACTAGACAGACAGATACAGATGAGAATCTCTTTGAGGAGGTTAAGTCCACGTATTCATCAGAAATTGAAAAAAAATTAGATAATCTTCAAAATTTAATTGAAAAGCAGATGAATCCTACTAAGGAAAATGTGGTACAACCAGTTGAAGAGGAAAAAGCTAACGAGAATGAATATATTAAACTGATTTACAAGCAGATGATAATGAATGAAGTAGATGAGAAATACACGAATCAAATCATCAATGAAATTGAGGCTACTTTGCAAAAAGGAGCACCAGTTGATAACATACTGACTAGTATATACCAAAAAATCGTTTTGAAATTAGGTCAACCAGAGACAATTGAATTAGGGGAAAACAAACCAAAGTTTGTATTTTTCATTGGACCTACTGGTGTAGGAAAGACTACCACAATCGCTAAGATTGCGTCTGGATTTAAGATGAATAAGAATACAAAGATGGCCTTAATCACTTCGGATACGTATCGTATTGCTGCAGTAGAGCAATTACGAATTTACGCAAATATTCTAGGAGTACCATTAAAGGTAATCTATTCTACTGAAGAATTTAGACAGTCAAAAGAAGAATTTAATGATTACGATATCGTTTTAGTTGATACAGCAGGAAGATCTCATAAGAATACAGAACAAAAAGACGACTTAGAATCATTGTTAGGCACTATTGATGACTCCATGAAAGAGATTTACCTAGTGTTAAGTGCGACTACAAAATATAAAGATTTGATACGTATAACCGAGACGTATTCTACGATTGCAAATTACAAGGTAATATTTACTAAACTAGATGAAACAATATGCATGGGTAATATTCTTAATGTCAGAATGATGACAGGTGCACCTCTATCGTATGCAGCTTGGGGACAAAACGTACCAAATGATATAGGAAGGCTCGATGCGCAATTTGTTGCTAAAAAACTATTAGGAGGCAGTGATTGATGGATCAAGCGGAAGAATTACGAAAGATGATAGAGAAACAAAACCAAAAGAATGACATGGCAAGAGTAATTACTGTAACTAGTGGAAAAGGAGGTGTTGGTAAGTCCAACATTTCCGTAAACCTAGCAGTTCAGCTAAGCAGACTTGGTAAGAGAGTAGTGATTCTTGATGCGGATTTTGGACTAGCGAATGTTGAGATTATGCTAGGAATTAGACCTCAATATAATCTTGCAGATTTGATGTATAGAGGAAAGACTTTAAGAGAGATAATTACGCAGGGTCCAGAAAATATTGGCTTCATATCAGGAGGCTCAGGAATAGAAGAGCTAGCCAATCTTACAAGAGTACAACTTGATGATTTGAGAAAGATGTTGTATGAGCTTGATGATCTAGCTGATGTGATTATAATCGATACAGGAGCTGGTATTTCAGAAAGTGTATTAGAATTTGTAGCAGCAAGTTCTGAGGTTATTTTAGTAACTACACCAGAACCAACTTCCATAACGGATGCATATGCATTATTAAAAACACTATCAAAACATTCGCAATTCTCTATTGAAGATACAGTTATAAAGATGGTTCCAAATCGAGTAGATTCGTATGCAGAAGGAAGAGAACTGTATAATAAACTAAGCATTGTTATACAAAATTATCTACACCTTAATGTCGAATTCCTAGGTGCAATTCCTATGGATAAGAATGTATCAAAAGCTGTAATTAAACAAAAACCTGTCTCATTAGCATATCCTAATTCAGAAATGGCAAAAGCAGTGTATGATATGGCAAATGCATTATGTAAGGAAGAAATGGAAGAGCAACAGCAACAGAAGAAGGGAATATCACAATTATTTTCTAATTTAATGAGATTTAAGAAGAACAAGACAAAAGAAGATTAAAAGGGGAGGATTATATGGTAGATTTGACAACTCTTACTATTGGTGACAAAGTTAGCTTATCAAAAGACGATGACAATTTACTCCCAGAAGGTAAGGATAAGACCTATGCTTCAAAATTACTTGAGATAAAATCCGATAATTCTATTGTTATTACAATGCCGATTTATAAAAATAGGATTATTAACCTGGAGCAAGATGGGGTATATATTCTTTTGTTTTTTTCAAAAAACAATATACTTAAGGCAAAAGGAAAAGTAGTTAGTAAATACCTTGAAAAGAATATTAGAGTGGCTGAAATCTTCTTATTATCGAATCCTATACGTTATCAAAGGAGGAAATTTTACAGATTAGATTGTATTATCGATACAAGGTATCGTATTCTTACTCCAATGGAAGAGATGATTCAAAAAAGAATTAGTACGGAAATGAATCAATCTGATTTAATCACAAATATTTGTAAAGAAAGTTTAAATCAACTGCAAAGCTATAATTTAAAAGCAACAATTACTGACCTCAGTGGTGGTGGTATACGATTTCATTCAGAGAACAGTCATAATGTGGGGGATCGTTTCAAATTTAATTTAATTCTATCTGAAGGTAAGTGTGGGTTACATCTAGAAGTTAATGTTAGAATAATTGATGTTACATGCATCCACCTAAAGCCAGCTGATTACGAATACCGTGCTTTATATGAGGATATTACTAATGAAACAAGAGAAAAGATAATTCGCTATATCTTTGCTGTACAAAGAGAAAAACAGCGACAAAAAAAAGGAAATGATTAAATGAAAAAAAATATTTTAGTTGTTGATGGCTCTGCACTTATGAGAAGACTGTTATCTGATATAATTAACTCAGATGATCGATTTGTGGTATCAAAAGTTGCCATTAATGGATTAGAAGCACTTGACTATGTTACTATAAATTATAGACAAGTTGATGCGGTCGTCTTAGATATAAACATGCCTAAAATGAACGGATTGCAGTTCATGGAGAAAATCTCCAAACTAAATATTAAGCTAACTGTTATCATTGTTAGCACAATTGCTAAAGAAGGTGCAAAAGAAACTATACAAGCTTTGGAGTTAGGAGCATTTGATTTTGTTACTAAACCAGAGAGTTTTATCGAAGCTAAAAGTGATAGTTTTAAAAACCGATTAATTGATTGTCTATTATTAGCGACTGGAGATGCTCGTAAGGATTTTCAAGCCGTTAAACATACGACAATTAATAAGTCTTCACTAAATAAGCCTTCAAAAATCGCAAGCAGTACCCAAATGCTTACAAAAGATGCTGCAAAACTAGTAGCACTTGCTTGTTCTACAGGGGGGCCTAAGGCATTACAAAAAGTAATTCCATTACTTCCCAAGAATTTAAATGCAAGTTTTTTACTAGTACAGCACATGCCAGAAGGGTTTACATATTCACTTGCTCAACGTCTTAATGAGTTAAGTGAACTGGTTGTTAAAGAGGCAGTTGATGGAGAAGAAGTAAAAAAAGGTCATGTTTATATTGCTAAAGGTGGGTACCAGATGAGAGTGAGAAAAGAGAGAGGTAAACACTTATTATCTGTAACATTAGAAGCCGCAAGAGGTGGATTAAAACCTTGCGCAGATATTTTATATGAGTCTTTAGTGGATTCAAACTATGATGAAATAACTTGTGTCGTCTTAACTGGTATGGGTGGAGATGGAACACAAGGTATTAAAAAACTAAATGAAAACAATAACATTTATGTTATAGCTCAAGATGAAGCAACATCAACTGTTTATGGTATGCCTAAAGTAATAGCAGAGTCAGGACTAGTAAATGAAGTTGTACCATTACAAAAAGTTGCTGAAGCTATAACAAATCACGTGGGGGTGTTTTAGATGGACGTTAGTCAATATTTGGAGATATTTATCGATGAAACGAAAGAACATTTACAAAATCTAAATGAACAATTATTAATTCTTGAAAAAGAACCGGATAATGTAAATACTATTAATGAAATATTCCGTGCAGCACACTCACTAAAAGGTATGGCTGGAACAATGGGATATAAGAGAATGCAACGTTTAACACATGATATGGAAAATGTATTCTCAGAAATTAGAAATGGCAAAATGTCAGTAGGTGAAAATTTAGTTGACGTTCTATTTCAAGGGTTAGATGCACTTGAATCTTATTTAAGTAACATTCAACAAACAGCTGATGAAGGTACAGAAGATAACGAGCCAATTATAACTCAGTTAAATACTATACTGAAAGAAGGACTTGGAGAAAAAACTGAAGCTCAAAGTGTTTCTGCTACGGCAACTCAAGTTGAAACAGCTGAAGAGAATGACGAAGGAGCTAAGTATCAGGACCTTAGAATTGCTGATTATGAAAGCCATGCTATAACAAAAGCAAGAGATACTGGACAGAACGTATTTGGTATTACAATCTATATTCAAGAATCTTGTATTCTAAAAGCAGCAAGAGCATTTCTTGTGTTTAAGGCATTGGAGGAACTTGGTGATGTAATTAAATCATACCCTGAAGTTCAAGATATTGAAGATGAAAAATTTGAGTTTGATTTTAGTGTAATATTAATTACTAAGGAGCCACTTGAAGAAGTAAAGGCGAAGATCCTTGCTGTATCTGAAATTAAAACTGTATATATAGACAAGATGGAGATACCTCAGAACACAAGCGAATCTATGCAATCAGAAAGTGCAAATCAAACAAATACTGTACAAACAGCCTCTGTAACAGAGCAAACTCCAGTTGAAAAGAAAGAAACTACTCAAGCTAAAGCACAGTCACAAGCACAATCAAAACAGCAATCAAAACCAGTAGTTAATCGTTCTGTACGTGTTGATATTGAAAAACTAGATGTGTTGATGAATCTAGTTAGTGAATTAATAATAGCTAAGAATGGTTTAGTATCTATCAGTTCTGGAGATAATGAAAATCGTTCTGAGAGTGCATTTAATGAACAGATAGAGTATCTTGAAAGAGTAACAACTAACTTACATGAATCTGTTATGAAAGTTCGAATGGTTCCGATTGAAAGTGTTGTAAATCGTTTCCCTCGTATGATTCGTGATTTATCTAAGAAACTAAATAAAAAGATGGAATTATTCATGACAGGTGAAGATACAGAACTTGACCGTACTGTAATTGATGAAATTGGCGATCCATTAATGCATTTATTACGTAATTCTGCGGATCACGGTCTTGAACATGAAGAAGAAAGAAGAAAAGCTGGTAAACCAGAAGTTGGTTCAATTTTCTTAGATGCTTACCAAGATGGCAATAATGTTGTGATAGAAGTGCGTGATGATGGTGCTGGTATCAATGTAGAAAAAGTTAAACAAAAAGCTTTAGAAAAGGGAACTATAACAAAAGAACAAGCTGAGACAATGACGGATAAAGATGTTGTTGACTTATTGTTCCGCCCAAGTTTCTCAACTGCAGAACAGATTACTGATGTTTCTGGTAGAGGTGTTGGTCTAGACGTTGTTAAAACGAGAATAGAAGCACTTGGCGGTGATATAGAGGCAAGAACTAAGCTTGGTGAAGGAAGTAACTTTATTATTCGTTTACCATTAACACTTGCAATTATCCAAGCATTAATGGTTGAAATCGGTACAGAAAAATACGCTATTCCTCTTGGTAGTATACAAACAATTGAAGATGTTCCTGTAAGTGATATCAAATATGTTCAAACGAAAGAAGTAATCAATTTAAGAGGAACTGTAATTCCAATCATTCGTTTAGCTGATATTCTTGACGTGGAACAAACAAAAGAATCTTCTGAAAATCTTACAGTGGTTATTGTTTCCAAGGGAGACAAGCTAGCAGGTCTTGTAATAGACAATTTAATTGGACAACAAGAAATTGTTATCAAATCACTAGGTAAATATATTAACAACAATAAGATGATTGGCGGAGCAACAATCCTTGGTGAAGGTGAAGTAGCCTTAATTCTTGATGTTAATACATTAGTATAGGAGGTACTTACTATGGATGCAAACATGAGCACAGAAGCAAAGCAATATATTGTTGTAAGAATTGGTAACGAACAATACGGAATTGACATTCAATATGTTGATAATATTGTTAGAATGCAACGTATTACAAGAGTTCCAAAAGCACAATCGTTTTTTAAAGGTGTAATTAATTTAAGAGGAGAGATTATTCCTGTAATGAGTATCCGTTTAAAGTTCGGTCTTGAACCTGATGAAATAACGAATGCTACAAGAATTATTATTCTTAAGTTTGAAGCACAGTCTGCAATCGGTATTCTAGTAGATGAAGTTAAGGAAGTAGTTACTTTAGAAGATGAAAGCATTGAAAAGGTAACATATAACGCTAAGGATGAAAAATCATTGTATCTAAGCGGTATAGGCAAACATGGGGACAACTTAATTTCATTGCTTAATATTGCAGGTGTTATCGGAGATAAAGAGGCTGTCTAAGCCTAATGTGATAAGGGGCTGCCGCAAATCATTTCTATAAAGAAATAAGTTCTTGTGGCAGCCCTTTTAGTGAATAACATATACCAGGAGGTGGTACTGTGGATTTAGATCACATTGATAATATGCATTTTGATGTTTTAAAGGAAATTGGCAATATAGGTGCGGGGAATGCGACAACTGCATTATCTCAGATGATTAATACAAAAGTTGATATGAAAGTACCTGTTGTTGAGCTTCTTGAGTTTCGTGATTTACCAGATGTTGTTGGTGGAGCTGAAACTATTGTTGTAGGTATATTATTAACAATTGATGGTGATATTGATGGTATGATGATGTTTATGCTAGAAGAAGATTCGGCACATCATTTAGTAGATATGATAGTTGGTATAAAATCAGATGAATCCCGTGAATTTACAGAGATGGATTTATCAGCATTGAATGAAATTGGTAATATTATAGCAGGAGCGTATCTGTCATCCCTCTCAGCTTTAACAAATATGCGCATAAATGCTTCGGTTCCTTACATGTCAATTGATATGTCTGGGGCAATTTTAAGTGTACCAGCAATTGAATTCGGTAAGATAGGTGATAAAGCATTATTAATACAATCTCAATTCTGTGAAGATGATGATGAAGTTAATGGATACTTTATACTTATACCGACTTTAGACTCATATGATAAAATCATGAATTCATTAGGATTATAGGTGATTTTTATGAACGAGATGATAAAAGTAGGGATGGCGGACTTGAATGCCTGTAAATGTCCCAATGCATTAACTACTCTTGGATTAGGATCTTGTGTTGGTATTGCATTGTATGATCCTTCTGTAAAGGTTGGAGGCATGGCTCACATAATGTTGCCTGACAGTACGAAGATACGCAAGAATGAAAATCCAGCAAAATTTGCAGATACAGGTATTGATGAACTGATAAAATTAATGGTTTCATTAGGGGCAAAGAAACAAAACCTTGTTGCTAAGATTGCAGGAGGAGCACAGATGTTTGCATTTACAGCGAATAATGATATGCTTCGAATTGGTGACAGGAACGTTGAAGCTACGAAAGCCAAATTGGCTTCACTAGGTATTAGAGTAATAGGGGAAGATACAGGTTTGAATTATGGAAGAACCATTGAATTCTATACTGAGACGGGGGATTTATTAATAAAATCCGTTGGCAAACCAATTAAAACTATATAATATATTGTTTCGATAAAATATATTTGGCAGGAGTGAATGAAATGAGGACAAGATATATACCAACAATAATAATGCTGTTAGCAGGATCAATAACTAGTGCTATATTCCTTATTAAATCTTATAGCGTTGTTTCGACGCTAGAGATTTTACTTGGTGTATTAATCATATTCTATATTATTGGGTTAATAGCGAGAAATTTAATTAATCGAATTATAGCAACGGATTTGGAACAACCGGAAGATATGGATGTCGCTACGGAAGGTGAAGAAACGGTAACGGAAGATGATGATGTTTCAGAAGAATAGAGAAACTATGAGACTGTCTTTTGGAGGCGAGCATGAACGAAGAACGAAGAAATAGATTATGGGAAGAGTACAGTAAAAATCGAATAAGTTCAAATCGTGAGAAACTAATTCTTGAATATGCGGAATTAGTTAAAATAGTAGCTGGTCGACTCAGCATCTATCTTGGGCATAATGTAGAATATGATGATTTGATCGGATATGGGATCTTTGGACTAATAGATGCGATAGACAAATTTGATTATAATAAGGGGGTAAAGTTCGAAACATATGCAACACTACGGATACGAGGAGCCATATTAGATCAAATCAGGAAGATGGATTGGTTACCAAGAACCTTACGCCAAAAACAAAAGAAAATTGATACAGCATATCAGAAGATTGAAGCAAGATTGGGTAGAATGGCTACCGACGAAGAATTAGCAGAGGAATTAGATATTACAGTAAAAGAATTAATCACATGGCAAAACCAAACAAAGATATCATCTCTAATATCGTTAGATGAATACATTGAACAGGGAAGTGATGTGAAAGTAGAAGCGAATGAGAATTCGCACTATGCCCAGCCAGATAAATTAGTTGAGCGTAGTGAACTTAAAGAGATTCTATTAGAAAGTCTAGAATCATTAACAGAGAAAGAAAAGAAAGTAATTATTCTATATTATTATGAAGAACTAACCTTAAAGGAGATTAGTTTAACTTTAGAGGTATCTGAATCAAGAGTGTCACAGTTACATACAAAGGCACTTCAGAAATTAAGAAGTAAAATGGGAAATAATATAGAAATGTTTAATATATTTTAACTAAAACAAGTTCTCTTTACAGGTTTCAGATGACTTGTTTTGGTACAAGAAATTAAAATTTTGTTAAAGGGAAGGCGGGGGGTAAACATGATACAAAAAAACGGATATTTTTATTTGAACATAAAAGATGATGGAGTATATCTTCATTTAGTACCAGAAATTGATGGTGGAGAATCAGTAACACTTGATGAGATAAGTGCATACTTATCAAAAGTCAGGATTTTTGAGTATGATATTAAAATATTAAAACAAGAAGTCGCCTCTTTAGTTGAAGAAACTGACGTGAAATTAAGTGATACTATCATATTACCTGTTATGGAGTTAATGACAGTTTCAGTATCAAGTGATAAGAAAACTGCTTTTGCTAAATGGTACCCACCTTCAAACAAAGGAAGATTATTAGATAATGAAGATATCAAATCGTGTATCACAAGGGAAGGAATCAAATACGGAATTCAGAATACTGCTATTTCTGAATTTTTAAGAGAACGTTGCTATAATACCAATATTATTATAGCAAGTGGAATAGATGCAGTTGATGGAAAAAATGCTGAGATCAAGTATTATTTCCAAATCGATCGTAAATTAAAACCAAAGCATAATGATGATGGTTCGGTTGATTTTCATCAATTGGACATGATTAGTCATGTTGAAAAGGACCAATTATTAGCCGAATTAATACCTGCTGATTCTGGTATTCCAGGGATTGATGTTTATGGAAATGTAATACGACCACAAAAAGTTGTAAATAAGATATTGAAGCACGGAAAAAATATCTATGTAACACAAGATGGGTTAAAGATGTATTCAGAGGTCTCAGGGCATGTTGAGTTAGCAGGTGATAAGGTATTTGTGTCAAATACATATGAAGTACTTGCTGATGTTGATACTTCAACTGGAGATATTACATATGAAGGAAATGTCTATGTTAAGGGAAATGTTAGAACGGGATTTACTGTACATGCAAAAGGTGATATTATTGTAGATGGAGTTGTTGAAGGTGCAGAATTACACAGTGATGGGAATATTGTATTAAAACGTGGAATTCAAGGTATGAATCGAGGACTTTTAAAAGCAAAAGGTAACGTAGTGAGTAAGTTTATTGAAAGTTCAACTGTTATTTCCGGTGGATATGTTTATACAGAAACAATCTTGCATAGTAAGGTATATGCTAAAACAGATGTCAACGTAAGTGGCAGAAAAGGCTTGGTAACTGGTGGAGTTATTAAAGCAGGTGCTCTTATTCACCTAAAAACTGTAGGTTCAACAATGGGTACTGCTACGGTACTGGAAGTAGGTGTTGACCCTACAATAGTTGAGTCCTATAGAGAATGTGAAGGCAAAATCGTATCTTTACAAGAAGAAAAAGAAAAAATTGTTAAAGTCTTAACTCTATTTAAGAAAAAGGTTGTAAATGGGGAGAAGCTGAGTGCTGAAAAGTTGCATTATTTGCAAAAGCTCTCCTTGCAAAATACAGAAATTGACAAGGCTCTAGAACCATTAATGGAGCAATACGAACAAATGCAAGAAATGATGGAAGAAAATATAAATGGAGAAGTTATAGTAGATAATATGGCATATTCAGGTGTACGTGTAGATATTGGAGGTGTAATTTATATTATTAAAACAGCAGAACATCATTGCAAGTTTATTAAAGAAAAAGCAGACATTAAGGTAGTAGGGTTGTTTTAATTTATGTATTTGACGGAAAGAGGTGAATCGTATGATTACTCAAGTAGATATGTTAACTTTGATACCCCGTACGAACGAAGTTTCTAATGTTAAGCAAGTTGAGATGCAACGACCTATGCAGGAACAGGCACAGATGAACTCTACGTTTCAACAACAGATTAAGCACGAACAGCGAAAAACGGTAGAATCTCAAAAAGGAGAAAACAAGGAATTTCGTTATGATGCAAAGGAAAAAGGAAATGAACAGACATACGGTGATACGAATAAGAAAGGGAAAAAGAAAAAAGAAGAAATTCCAGTAAATACGCATCCAACTAATGGTGGTTCATTTGATATTAAAATATAAGTAGGAGATAGTATATGACAGTATTTGATGTATTCATGGTAATACTGGGTTTAGTTTTGATAGCAGTAAGTTTCTTCTTCACGGAAAAGGTAACTTCTAAAGGGAAACAGGAACTAGCGGGTAATACAATGAAGGGTTTAGATGAAGATGCGTTACTAGCATTACAAAACACAGTGGAAGAGAATTTGATGAAGATATCAGAAGCTACAATAGTTAAGACAGAGAATAGTCTTAATAAGATAACCAATGAAAAAATCATGGCAATTAGTGATTACTCAGATCAGATACTTGCAAAGATTGATCAAAATCATACAGAAGTAGTATTCTTATATAACATGCTTAACGATAAAGAGAGTTCGTTGAAAGCAAGTTTAGTGAAAGAAAATTCGATAAAAGAAAATCCAATAGCTGAAGAGCATAATAATCAAGAAACGTTTATGGAAAAAGTAGATTCAAAAGGTAGTGAAGCAGACAACCAAACGGATTCTAAAGATTCAACAAATTATACGTATCGCGAACAACAGTTTACAGAAGAAGATAAACAAAATAACAACCAAGAGATTATGAAGTTATATGCTAGTGGAAAAAGTATTACTGAAATTGCTAAAACCTTAGACTTAGGGAAAGGTGAAGTAAGTTTTGTGGTAAATCTATACAAGCAAAGATAAATTTGTTGTTGGTTAGGAAGGTTTGGTTTGCATATGAAATTAAAACTAAAATACTTTATTCGTGGCTTAGGGATTGGAATTCTATTCACAGCTATTGCAATGTCACTGTCTCTACAAGCATCCCGTAGTAGAATAATTAGAGAAAATGCTTTGACAAAAGATGAAATTATGGAAAAAGCTATGGGTTATGGTATGATAATGGATACTTCGGAAGATACTAATTCAGTGGAAGAAGAACCATTACAAGATGAGCAGAGTCAACAAGAGATTACGAATCAAGAAAATTCTCAGAATGATGAAGAATCTCAAAATGTAGTAGATAGTCAAAGTGATGAAGAAAATCAAAATGATGATAGTCTAGATGAAGAGAGTAACAAAGTTCAAGACGATAATGAAAAAGATGATTCTATAGACGAAGATAAGGATGACTCGAAAAAAGATGATTCTATCATATCAATCGATTATTACTCCATTGAAATAACGGATGGAATGACAGGTACTAGTGTTGGAAGATTATTAAAAGAAAAAAATATAATTGAAGATTCCGATGAATTCCTTAGTTATATGCATGAGCAAGGTTACTCTAATAAGATTCGAACAGGAGAGTATCTAATTCCTGTGAATGCTACGTATAAATCCATAGCGGAAATAATAACTGGAAAGAAATAATTTTATTATTTTTAAAGCATAGAGAGAAAAAATACTTGTCATATGTAAATTCATATGATATACTCTTAATGTTAAAATACACGTATATTGATTTCTAGTAGGGTGCCAAATTGGTCTACTAGTAAGCTGAAATATACGGAAGAAATCAACCAAATGGAGGTAAATTATGAGCGTTATATCAATGAAACAATTACTTGAAGCTGGTGTACATTTCGGACACCAAACTAGAAGATGGAACCCTAAAATGGCAGAGTACATCTACACTGAAAGAAATGGTATCTACATTATCGATTTACAAAAATCTGTAGGTAAAGTAGATGAAGCTTACAATGCTATTAAAGATATCGTAGCTGACGGTGGTACTGTTCTTTTCGTTGGTACTAAGAAACAAGCTCAAGATTCTGTTAAATCAGAAGCTGAACGTTGTGGAATGTACTATGTAAACGAAAGATGGTTAGGTGGTATGCTTACAAACTTCAAAACTATCCAAGGTAGAATTGAAAGATTAAAAGCTATCGAAACTATGGCAGAAGACGGTACTTTCGATGTTCTTCCTAAGAAAGAAGTTATTAACCTTAAGAAAGAACAAGAAAAACTTGAAAAGAATCTTGGTGGTATCAAGAACATGAAGAACATCCCAGATGCAATCTTCGTAGTTGACCCTAAGAAAGAAAGAATCTGTATTCAAGAAGCGCATACATTAGGAATTCCACTAATTGGTATCGCTGATACTAACTGTGATCCAGAAGAATTAGATTTCGTAATTCCTGGTAATGATGATGCAATCAGAGCAGTTAAATTAATCGTTGCTAAGATGGCTGACGCAGTTATCGAAGCTAACCAAGGTGCTCAATTAAACGAAGAAGCTCCTGTTGAAGAAGCAGTAGAAGCTTAATCTGATTATTCATACCCGTTATGGGCTTGGTATAATGCTTCAGCCAGGGTTGCCCGGTTGAAGCATTATTCATGTTATAGAGAGTTTGCGATGTCTACTTTCTATATATTTATGAATAAATTAATACTTTGCATATCTTTCACTCATATGAGTGAGGGGTATTAGTTTTGTATTATAAAGAGAGCGGTAACGCTTCTCATAATAAAAATAAAAAATGGAAACGTAAATGAATAACGGAGGTATTCGAACATGGCTATTACAGCGTCAATGGTAAAAGAACTTAGAGAAATGACAGGTGCAGGAATGATGGATTGTAAAAAAGCTCTTGCTGCAACTGATGGTGATATGGACAAAGCAGTAGAATTCTTAAGAGAAAAAGGTCTTGCTGCAGCTGAAAAGAAAGCTGGAAGAATCGCAGCTGAAGGTATCGTTGCAACTAACGTATCTGCTGATGGTAAAGTAGCTTCTATCGTAGAAGTTAACAGTGAAACAGATTTCGTTGCTAAAAATGAAAAATTCCAAACTTACGTAGCAGATGTAGCAGCTCAAGCAGCTTCAACTTCAGCTACAGATATCGAAGCTTTCTTATCAGAAGCTTGGGCTCCTGATACAAATATGACAGTTAAAGAAGCTTTAGCTGCTCAAATCGCTGTAATCGGTGAAAACATGAACATCAGAAGATTTGAAAAAATCGTTGCTGAAAACGGATTTGTTGAATCATACATCCACGCTGGTGGTAGAGTTGGTGTTTTAGTTGAAGTTGAAACTTCAGTAGTTAACGATCAAACTAAGGCAGTAGCTAAAGATGTAGCTATGCAAATCGCTGCTATCGCTCCTAAATATTTATCATCTGAAGAAGTTCCAGCTGATTACAAAGAGCATGAAAAAGAAATCTTAAAAGCTCAAGCTATGAACGAAAACCCTGACAAACCAGAAAACATCATTGAAAAAATGATCATTGGTCGTTTAAACAAACAATTAAAAGAAGTTTGCTTATTAGAACAAGCTTTCATCAAAGATGAAGACTTAACAGTTAAAAAATATGTTGAAGCAGCTGCTAAAGAAGTTGGCGCTGATATCACTATTAAGAGATTCGTTCGTTTTGAAACTGGCGAAGGTATCGAAAAGAAAGAAGAAGATTTCGCTGCAGAAGTAGCTGCTCAAATGGCTAAATAGGCGAAGTTTTCAATATAATATAATTTAACTTATAGAGGCTCCAAATGCCTTATAT
>NZ_CBDLAM010000069.1:0-18179 GCF_965301125.1 Anaerosporobacter sp.
CATCAATTGACGAAACTTGGTGTACACACTTAGAAGTACTTAGATATGTAGCGTGTTTTGTGTTATAGTACGTAAGCTAAGAAGCTTTGAAAATGTAGATAGAGTTTTGCGTGTAAACTTAAAAACACAAGTACATCGATTATCTCTTCTTTACTCTAGTTCCATAGGATATGGCATCCACTGGACATACTGTTGTACATAAGTGACAGCCAACACATTTTTTCGCGTTCATACGTGGTTTTCTATCATCTCCAGCTGTTAACGCTTGATGACCTCCATCGTAACAAGATACGATACACCTACCACAACCTACACAACTACTTCGATCAAATTTAGGATAACAGATACTATCTCTCTCTAGGTCTTGTGCAGGTACAACCTTACTTAACGCCTTACCTAATATATCTTCAATTTTGCCAAATCCGCGGTCTGATAGATATCTAGATAAACCGTCAATCAAATCATCAATAATCCGATATCCATATTCCATAACTGAAGTAGTTATCTGAACTGTTGAACAGCCCATTGCAATGAATTCCATAGCATCTTTCCAAGTTGTAATACCACCCATACCACTTATAGGCTTATCTGCAAGTACAGGATCTACTTTCATATCATGTATAAATCTAAGGGCGATTGGTTTTACTGCCTTTCCTGAATATCCACCTACGGAGGAATAACCAACAACTTCTGGTGCGGTATTGAAGGAATCCAGATTCACATTCATGATACTCTTAATTGTATTAATCGCTGCCAAACCATCTGCTCCTGCCTCCACTGCTGCTCTAGCAGGAATCTCCATGTTCGTAATGTTTGGTGTCATCTTTGCTAGAACTGGTAATGAAGTACCTTTCTTTGTGGCTTTGGTATACTTACTTACTAGTTCTGGATTGGTTCCCACATCACTACCTAGTCCTGTTCCAGTCATATGTGGACAAGAGAAGTTGCATTCAATAATATCTGCGCCAGCTTCTTCTACTAAAGTAGCAAGTTTTGTCCATTCTTCTTCGTCTCTACCCATTATGGAAGCTATAATAATCTTAGTTGGATACTCCTTCTTTAATTTACGGAAGAATTCTAGATTCTCCTCTAAGGTGTGATCTGAAATCTGTTCGATGTTCTTAAAACCTACGAACTTTTCTCCTTCTTTTTCTATTTGTGCAAACCTTGGAGATACCTCTTCTGGTACGAACATTCCAACTGTCTTGAATGCTACACCTGCCCAGCCCATATCAAAAGCTTTCGCTACCATTTCATAGTTACTGCCAACAACAGAGGAGGATAAGAAAAATGGATTTTCACACTTAACTCCACAAATTTCCGTTGATAAATCAACTGGTTTTGACTCTTTATAAGGTAACTTACCTACCTCTACCATAATCTTGTCAATTGCAACTGGTTGATCAAAATCACTTCTAACACATGCTTTCATACAAGTTTTGTTGTCGCATGTAGCACAATCTATATTCTTTGTAAGGAATTCTCTTGCTCCACTTATATTCTCAAATCGTAGTGCACGAATTACCCGTGCTGGATCCATGCTCTTACTACATGCCTGTGTACAACTTGGATTCTCACAAAGAAAACATGTATTCGTTAATGTACTCAATATTCTTTCTATCGCTGCCATTATCATCGCCTCCACTCTTGTTTATTTTTTTGCTACTCTCTTAACGAATTTACCAGAACCAGGTGCTCCCACGAATTCTCCATTATCATAAACTAATTTTCCTCTTAGATATGTCTGCAGCGGATATCCATGAAGCTCTTTTCCTTCCCATATTGTATGATCGTAGTCTGAGTGCATATTTTCTACATGAATTGTAAAATCTTTTTCTTTATCATAAATTACAATATCTGCATCTTTACCGATTGTTAAAGAACCCTTATTTGTACAACCAAAGATTTTTGCTGGATTTGTAGAACATAATTCTACGACTCTTTCAAAGGATAACTTTCCTGCATTGGCTGCATCTAACATATATGGATACAGATTCTCAACACCAGCACAACCATTTGGAATCTTCGTGAAATCATCTTTTCCCCAATCCTTTTCATAACTTTGGAATGGACAATGGTCTGTTGCTATGGTATCTATAAATCCTGCTTTAATAGCTTCCCATAAAGCTTCCCTACTTTCTTCACCTTTCATAGGTGGTGAACAAACGAAGTTTCTTCCGTCCTCTCTCTTATACACATCACATGTGAATTCAAGATATTGCGGACAAGTCTCAACATATACTTCATGTCCTGCTCTCTTTGCATCGATACAAGCTTCCAAACCTTCTTTGTCTGCCATATGTACGATATAGATTGGCGCTTCAAGATGCGTTGCCCAGTGAACAGCTCTCTTATCCGCTTCCGCTTCTACGTATTCTGGTCTACTTAAGTAGTGATACCATGCACTAGTCTTACCTTCCGCTAGGAATTTTTCTATATTCAAATCAATCAAGTCTGGATTTTCTGCGTGTACATTAATCATTGCACCAAGCTCTTTTGCTCGTAATAACAATCTTGCTAATGTACCATCATCAACCATCATGTTTTCTTTCTTATACACTAGGAAACACTTAAAACTTGTGATTCCTTCTTCTACTGCTTTTTCCATCTCCTCCAAGATCTCTCCACCGTTTAAATCTGTGATACAACAATGAAATGCGTAATCAACGCAAGCTTCTTCCTCAAGAATCTCTTTCTTAGAATTAATTAGTCCTAAGATTGTTCCGCCTTTACGTTGAACTGGATAATCAAAAACTGTTGTAACACCACCACATGCGGCTGCTCTTGTTCCTGCTAGATAACTATCAGCTGATACGGTACCACCAAATGGCATTGCAAGATGTGTATGCACATCTATAGCTCCTGGTAATACTAATTTTCCTGTTGCATCCACAACTTTATCTGCATCTACTGCTAAATCTTTACCAATTGCTACAATCTTGCCGTTATCAACACCTAAATCTGCGATATAACTCTCTTTTGCTGTTACAATTGTACCGTTCTTAATCAATAAATCCATATTCACCATTCCCTTCAACTAAGGTTCACATTAACTATTTCGTAAAATTATCTAATTTGTATACTAGTACAAGTCCTGATCTTTGATATACTTGGGAAACTTCTAATAAGTCCATACCACCTGCATTTGCAGCAATTAGGTTTGCTACCCAAGTTACACCGAAGTCTACTGTTCCGTTGGTTACTGCTGTGGTTTCACTAATATCACCACCACCAGGTACAACTTCTACCTCTAAACCGACTTCACTATAGTAACCTTTTTCAAGTGCTACATAGTAGCCCATGAACTGTGCTTGTGGAAGCCATTTTAATTGGATTTTTACGCTAGTTTTTTCAAGCGTACCAAAGTTTCCATCTGTTGACGCCTCTGCTGCTTCCCAATAAGAAGTATCTCTCACATCATCTAATGTAAGTTTACTGAGTTTATCTGCTGCTGTAGCATCATCAAGAGAGATGTATTTTTTAGCTAATTCTAAGGTTTGGCTCATAGCTTCTTCGTCCATCTTACCGAAATCGCTAACAGCATTTCCTTTTGTATCTGTTTCTACTAACTTCTTAACTTCACTAGCCATATATGCTTGATGATCTGATGATACAGAAGATCCATATTTATAAACAATCTCTGCTGCTTCTTCAGGGTTTTCACAAGCATATTTCCAACCCTTCATAGAAGCATAGATGAATGCTTTTACTGTATTAGGATTTTGCTCCGCGAATGTTCTTGTACAGAAGATATTATCTTCTAACATTGCTACGCCTTCATCATTCATATCAATTGTTCCAACTGTATCACCATAGTTATAACCACCATCATAACTGTTCTTTACTAATCCTAGTTCGTTAAAAGTCATAGCAGAAGCTAAGGTAATAGAATCATCATCAAAACCGTCCATATCAAATGCTTGACTTAAATATGTAATTGGTTGACCGTATTTTGTTAATAATGCTTGAACTTCATACTCATTACCAAGACCCCAGTTACCAACTTTTCCTTCTGATGCAGCTTTTTTGATAATTTCTTCACTAGTCATTGCAATTGCTGTTGAATCTGATGAAGTGCCTGCTGCCTCTGTTTCTTTTGTTTGATCATTAACCTTTTCATTCTTATTACTGCTACAACCAGCTAAGGAAGCCATTGTCAAAGTTGCTGCCATTAGGATAGCTACCATTTTCTTTGCGTTACATCTTGTCATATCTCTCATAAAAATCCTCCTTCTACCGCTTGTAGCGGCACCATGCTTTATTATTCTGTACCCATATATTAAGCTGTGAAACATTCCCTTAACTACTTTCTGTTTCTTAGCAAAATACTCTCAAATATCATTAATATACAATACAAGCTAATACCAATGAAACAAGCTACTGCTATATATGCCCAGGCTGTTGCATATTGAGCAATTACGATATTTTCTCTTATCTGTCTACCTACACCAACTATATATTCTGCAAAATATTCACTTACAATAGCACTAATAACACTTGAAGGAACTCCAACTCGAAGTGCTGTGAATATATAAGGTACACTGTTTGGTAAACGTAATTTAAAGAATATTATTCTTTTTTTAGCTGCATAGGATTTCATTAAATCTAGTGAAAACACTGGTAAATCATTCAAACCACGATATGCATTCACACTCATGGTTGCAATGGATACAATCATAACTACTAATATCTTTGCCACCATACTTCTTACACTTGCATCATCACTTACATCTTTTGTCCAGTTTGTCATAACCGGTGCAAGTGCTACAATTGGGATAGCATTGAAGGCTGCCACGATGGATAATCCACCTGCCCCCCACTTAGGAAATACGGTAGCTAAAACTGCTATCAAATATCCAATGAGAGAACCGATTGTTAAACCAATTACCGCTACTAAAACTGTCGCTTTTACATTGGTCATAATCTTTGGAATGTTATCACCAATGATACGACTTATCTGACTAGGAAGTGGTAATGTGAATGTATCCGTGTTAAATAACTTATGTAAAACTTGTGTTTGCCATAGTAAAAATACCAAAACTCCAAGTGCTACTGGTAATATAACGCTTAAGAAAGGTTGAACCTTAGGATTCCCAAAAAATCTTATAACTATATTCTTCTTTCTTTTGATCATCTATGCCACCGTCCTTTCTTATTCTTTTCTTCTTTTTCTTCCACGATCTGCTCTCATTTGTGGCGATACTAGTTTTTCAAGTACTCCCATCAAGACGCTACTTAAGATACCGATAATGGCACTGAAAAATACGATTTGCCAGAATACATAGATACTCATTGCATGTTTTAGTGATTGGGATAACATACAACCAAGTCCGCCATCACCTTGTAAGGTATCTACAAGAATAGAAGCTGTAATAGCCATAGGTGCTGATATTTTCAGGCCCGTGAAAAAGTAAGGGATACAAGATGGAATTAATACTTTACGATAAATCGTCCACTTACTTGCTGCGTAGGAATACATAAGCTCATATTTCTCTTTTGATACAGAATTAAGTCCTGCTAGTGTATTGGTTGCCACAGGATAAAAGGTTAATATAGCTGCAATTACGATACGGCTGGTTCCTATATCACCTGTGATTGCTAGAATAACAGGTGCCATACCAATAATTGGTATCATCTGAATCAACATCAGATACGGGAATATTGTCTTCTCAACCAGATTTGATAATTTCATTAATAATGCCATTAAGAAACCGAAAATTGTTCCAAATAAGAACCCAACAAAGGCTCTTGCTAAAGTAGCTTTGGCGCTATTTAATACAATCTGTGTTGCTGTTTGAGAATTGCTAACTAACTTATCATCGAATACAGAATCTACAATTTGGCTAACATGTGGAAGGATATTCTCTGGAGTACGTTTTGTCTTCTCCATCTTAGATGCTCCCATCTCCCAAATTGCTACTAGTAAAAGGACCCAAACAAGCATGATAAATGGTTTTGAAGATACTATTTTCTTTACATTACTCATAGGCTCCCTCCTTCGAAACTATTTCTTACTTTCGCAACAAGCTCTGTGAAATGCATGCTATCCTTCATCAGGGCTGTTCTCGGTCTAGGAAGATCAATATCAACTACTGCTGATAATCTTCCTGGATGAGGAGAAAGTACACAAACCTTATCTGATAAGTAAACCGCTTCTTGAATGTTATGTGTAACGAAGATAACTGTCTTATTGGTTTCTCTCCATATCTTTAATAAATCATCATGTAATTTCTCTTTCGTAAATTCATCTAATGCAGAAAATGGTTCATCCATAAGAAGGATATTAGGTTTTATCCCAAATGCTCTTGCAATACCAACTCTTTGTTGCATACCACCACTTAATTGTTTCGGATAATGATTTGCAAACTTTGTTAATCCTACAAGTTCTAACATCTTATCTGCTTGTTTACTACGTTCTTCTTTACTCCAGTACATAATTTCAAGTGGCAATTCCACATTCTTCTTAACTGTTCTCCACTCGAACAATACGGGTCTTTGGAATACTATACCGAATTTTTGTTGTAAACGAATTTCTTTTGGCGTCATTCCACTGATTCTTACTTTACCAGAGGTTGGTTCTAACAAATCGGCTATTGTTCGAAGTAAAGTAGTCTTACCACAGCCGGAAGGTCCAAGTAGAGATATGAATTCGCCTTTTCTTATATCAAGATTAATATGGTTTAATGCTTGCACATCGTTACCACTATTATCTTTGAATGACATGCATACATCGTCAATCTTGATTTCTATTTCCTTCTTACCGTCTCTTTCTTTTATCATCTCACTCATATCGATTCCTCCTGTATTTAGTAATTCTCTTAATTTCTAGCAAACTCCTAAAAGTTATTCAATTACAACGAATGGATTATATTAATAAAGGCGTGGCAACGGGTCATTTCTTCTATGACACCGTTGTCACGCCTTTATTAATAAACTTCTTTATATAATTTCATACAATCTTCTTTTGTAACTGCTCTTCTAGTGGTTGCAGGGCTTCCACTGGCTACTGCATCAGTTGCCATCTTTTCAATAACACTCTCAAATTTCTCTTGATCTATTCCATATTCTCTTAAGGTAGGAATATCGCAAATCTTACAGATTTCATCTAATTTAGCAATGAATTTATCTGCTGCCACTTCGTCGCTCTCTTCTGAAGTAGCAACTTTCGTTTCTCTTGCTAAGATTGCTAATCGATCTGTTACTTCCTCTGCTGCAAATGCCATGCATTTTGTTAATAACATCGCATTGGACATTCCGTGTGGTACATGGAATAGTGCACCGATTGGTCTACTCATACCATGAACAAGAGTTACACTGGAATTATTAATACAGATACCCGCTTCTAATGCTGCAATTGCCATCTCTTCTCTTGCTCCCTCATTTGATCCATCTTGGTATACAATAGGAAGATATTTGACAATACGTTTCACCGCTGAAATTGCTAATGTATCTGTCATCACCGATGCTTTCTTAGATGTATAAGCTTCTACTGCATGGGTTAAAGCATCTAATCCAGTTGCTGCTGTAATCGACTTTGGTGCCGAAAGTCCAAATTCATAATCTACAATTGCTAGCTCTGGCAAAAGATAATCCCCTTTTAATAACATCTTGATATCTTTCTTTGAATCTGTAATAATCGTGAACTTCGTCACTTCTGATCCAGTTCCTGCGGTTGTAGGTATAGCAACCACTGGTGGTATCTTGTTTGGAACTTCTTTCCCATTATAGTCTGCAATAGAACCTGGATTGGTAATCATCGCACCGATTGCTTTTGCAGAATCAAGTGGGCTACCTCCACCAATTCCTATTAAAAAATCACAATTATTCTCTCTATACAACTGGATTCCTTCTTCAATCATACAATCCGTTGGCTCACCAGTTATTCCATCAAAGATACTATATTCTATATTAATATCATCTAGTGTATCATTTAAGGTTTTCATCATCGTTGATTTAACAACATGCTTACCAGTAACGATTAAAGCTTTCTTACCATAAGATTTCATAAAATCTTTTGCTTCATCTAATGCTCCCTTACCTGTAATAATGTGGGCTGGAACAGTAAACTGTGCCATATAATTCACCTACTTTTCTATTTCGTTTAACGTATTTTATTCATTTTGAGTTACTAACACTTGTGTTAGTCAAATTTCTTAACGCAAAACTCCTATCATTTCTATCATATCTTCTTGCTTAATACCCTATGACACAAAACACGTTATGCACCTAAGTACTTCTAAGTGTGTACACTACTTTCTTCAATTGATACGGAACCGCCATCGATTCGGCTTCCTGCCTCAGCTCAGGCTGGCTCGGCGTCCATGCCTCGCCTTCCTCGTTCTCATAGTACACACTAAGAAGTACTATACGTGCTACACTACTGTTTTTTAGTCATAGTGTATTAAGCAAGAAGTAAATCTACATTTTAAGAGTTTTGCTTTTACTACTTTATTGATACACAAGTGCTCGAAAGTTTCTGAATGAATATTATCCCTTACTCTTCATATTATTTAGATATATTCCTTATCAACTACATCAAGTACCTCATCCATCTTTACTAATTCTTCTCTTAATTGTTCTTCTGTGATAATTAATGGTGGATTTACGAATAACATATTTTCATGAGAATATGTCATGAATCCTTTCTCTTTTAATTTACCAACAAGACTTCCCATAACGCCTTTTGGATCCTTACCATATTCAACTAGAGGTTCTTTTGTAGTTTTATCTTTCACTAATTCAATTGATGAGAACAAACCGATATATCTAACGTCACCTACACATGGGTGTTTTTCTTTTAATTCTTCAAGTAATTCACCAAGAACCTTACCAACTTCGTTTACATGTTCTAAGATATTTGAATCTTTATAGTAATTAACACAAGCAACACCAGCTGCACAAGCAAGTGGGTGACCGCTGTAGGTTAAACCACAGGATAACAGATGTTCATCAAAGTACTCTGCAATTTTACTACTTACTGCTACTCCACCTAATTGAACGTATCCGCAAGTTACACCTTTTGCAAAACTAACTAAGTCAGGTTTAATATCAAAGTTTTCGAATGCGAACATCTTACCTGTTCTTCCCCATCCAGCCATTACTTCATCACAAATCATTACGATGCCGTATTTATCACAAAGTGCTCTAACTCCTGGTAAATATCCTTTAGGAGGAATAATAACACCATTGGATCCTGTTATGGTTTCCAATACGATTGCAGCTATACTATCTGCTCCTTCATAATTGATTTGCTCTTCTAATTTTGTAAGATAGAATTTCGTTGCTGCTTCTTCAGAAGGAAAATCAATTGCTTCACGATATATGTATGGATCGAAGAATTTAACGAATCCTGGAATACCAGGCTCTAATGGAAATCTTCTAGGTTCACCGGTAAGATTTCCTGCTCCGAATGAGGATCCATGATAACTTCTATATCTACTAAGTACTTTATTCCTACCTGTGTACATTCTGGCGATCTTAATTGCATTCTCGTTCGCATCTGCTCCAGCGTTAGTAAAGAATACTTTGCCGAAATTATCTGGTAGAAGATCAATAATCATCTTTGCAAGTTCTGCTCTAGATTCCACTGCATAGGATGGAGCTAGATAACAATACTTATCAACTTGTTCTTTAATTGCATCTGCAATCTCTTTATTTCCAAATCCAACATTTAAGTTAACTAACTGTGCAGACATATCTGTATAGCGTTTTCCATCATAATCATACATATAAATTCCGTCTGCTTTTTCAATTGGAACTGGATTAAGTGCCTTTTGTTTACTCCATGATTGCAACACATATTTTTTTGATAATTCTTTTACTTCTTCACCTGTCATATCCATCTCTCCTTCGACTACTTATGTGCATTAGCACATGTAATTTTGTATTTTAGATAATAACTATGCTGTTGTAGTTTATATTTTTGTGCTTTAACACAATCATTATTGTGTTCGTTGTAATATTTATATCGCTAATTTAAGTTTTATACAATCACAAAAAAGTAGTAACTTTCTACTACTTTGGTAGTATTCTTTTTTATGAAAAGTATTACAACTGCTGCCTAATTTACATTGTATAAATTAGAATTTCCCCTTAATTATCAACCAAAAACAAGGCTACCAATAAGGTAGCCTAAAGTAGTAGTTAGTATTATATGTATTACTGATTCGGGTGTTATAGGTCATAGTCTAAGTAAATTTGCTTCTTAACTGACGTACTATAACTAAGAAATAGTAGCGAAACATCTATAGTACTTCTTAGTGTGTACATCAGAGCTTAGGAATGCGAGGCATGGAGGCCGAGCAAGTCTGAGCTGAGGCAGGATGCCGAATCGAAGACGGTTCCGTTCCTTTTGAATGCTGTATTGTACACACTTAGAAGTACTTAGATGTGTAGCGTGTTTCGTGTTATAGAACGTCAGTTAAGAAGCTATGATAATTAATCCCTAATCATTATTCTTTCACTTTCTTTATCAAATAGTAGGTATCCTCTTCTTTCTGCCTCATCAATTCCCATAACACAAGCTGCTTCCATAACGGCTCCTATTCGAGAAAATCCAAACACCTTAGCAGTTTCTCTTATCATATCATTCTTACTTAAGCTGATTTGGGAAGCTATAATATCTTTCATTGCATTTGCTATCTCATAAGGTGGTATATCATCCAAACTTCTCTTATCTTCTTCCTCATTAGCAACGCGATAATCTATGTACTCTTCTGGATTTTGATCGGTTCTCCAATAATAACTCATATCACCTACTAACGTTTTCTTTAAATTACTACCACGTCTTAATTCATGTAAAATATCTGATAAACGGTTTTCTACTCTACTTCCTAAACGTGTAATATTCCAAGCTGCAACAACCTTCTTGGTTAGTAATTTCTTACTTATAGGAGCTTCCTTCTTAATAATGTCCATAACTACTTTACGAATCTGTGCATCACTACAGTCTTGATAGAAGTCATCCTGTGAACCATATTCTTTAACTACAGTTGATTCATAGGGATTGATCTTCTCATTTCCTTTCGTAACAGCGATCTCTTCCTCTGGTACTATACTTGTAGTATTATTCGTATCTGTATTTGTGTCTTTATTTATATCTTTATTGGTCTCTTTATTGGTCTGTATATCGGTACTTCTTAACAATGCTTTATCAATAGAAGCCTTTACTTTACTTAATACTTTCTCTTGGTTATCTAACCAATCTAGTATCCATATGGAATGAAGATTCCAACCAAGATCCGTCAAAACCTGAGGTTGTAATAAGTTACGCTCTCTTGCTGTGTTCACTTCCCTAGCATTGTACCCATCAAGTAAGATTCCTAGTATATACGAATTCTCATTCTTAGGATCGATTACTCCTATGTCAATTGTATACATAGACCAACCAACATTACATCTAGTCTTATAACCCATATTCTCAATCTGTTTTGCAATGTGTTCTATAAGAGTAGTGTCTTGATATACAACATCTTCCTTATGAACGGAAATTGCACTCTTTCCATTTCTTGCATAAGTAAGGAATCCTTTTAATCCAGCCACTCCTTCTGAATGAGTCCTTGTTAAATCAATTTGTTCTGGTGTAATGGTAGAATACACTTGCATCTCCTTCCTTGCCCTTGAGATAGCAACATTCAATCTACGGTATCCTCCTTCTCGGTTGAGTGGTCCAAAGTTCATAGAAACCTTACCGTCCTTATCTGGTCCGTATCCTACTGAGAATAAGATGACATCTCTCTCATCACCTTGAACATTCTCAAGATTTTTGATAAATATTGGTTCTTCAAGCCCTTCATTAATCTGCTCTAACACTTCATTATCACAAAATTCTTTATCAAGTAGATCTTCAATAAGACTTGCCTGCGCGCAACTAAATGTAACAACTCCAATACTATCTTTTCTCTTATTTTCATCAAGAAGACGAGTGCAGATTTCTCTCACTACTGCTAGCGCTTCGGCACGATTTTGTTTTGTACCACCCTTATCATAATATCCTTCTATTGGTATCAACTTAACTCTTGAACCAATTTCATCTGGCGACGGATAGGTATATAGACGATGCCCATAATATTTTGCATTGCTATAGGCAATCAAACTTTCATGTCGGGAACGATAATGCCATAATAAGTGTTTCTGAGGCATAGTTATTGCCAAACAATCATCTAGTACACTTTCTAAATCCTCTAATTCATAATTCTCTTCATCATAATAGGTATTCCGAAAGAAACGAGTTGGTGGTAATTGCTTTGGATCACCAACAATAATTGCATTCTCTCCCCTAGCTATTGCTCCTACTGCTTCACAGGTTGGTAATTGAGATGCTTCATCAAAAATTACCAAATCGAATTTGTGAAGTGCAGGATCAAGATATTGTGAGGCAGACATTGGACTCATAAGCATACAAGGGCATAATCTTGCTATTAAATTCTGAGTCTGATCAAATAACTTACGAATGGATAGCATTCTTCCACCACTTCGAATTGCCTTTTGAAGTATTCCAAGTTCCGATGATGCAGCTCCTGTAACAGATGAGTTCGGTATCTTAGAAGATAACTTTGCAACCAATTCCTCTGTAGTAAGCTTTTCAAACTCTTCGGTTACTTCCTTATATTTCTTAATTGTATCTTCGAATTTAACACCTTGGAAATTAGTAAGTATGGGTTCAGCAAGTATTGTTCTCTTTATTATGGCTAAATTTAAATTGCATATAAAACTCTCGATAAGTTCTTCTGGTGGTATTTTCCCAGATAAAAATGCATCAGCTGTATTGTTAAGTCCATAACTTCTCACTTTCTCTACTTGTTGTAGTAGAGCTGACCAATCTCTTAATTCTCCCATATGATCAAGCCATATTAAAAGTTCTTCTCTCGTCTTAGCAATCCAACATTCATCTTCATGAAAACAATCAATCTTGGCCTGATACTTATTAATAATCTCTACTTCTTTGGTCATGCACAGCTGCCAACATTGAAGATAATTCAAGATATCATTCTTTAAGGACTCTTTTTTCTGATTATGTAAGGCAACTAATTCTCCTAATTTTTGTGTTGCTGTGATTACATCATCTCTCTTTAATGCAATCTCTGATAAAGCACTTCGTAGTTGTAAGGTATCTTGTAATGCGATACCAAGTATCTCCCAGTTTGTATGCATGCCTTGCCACAAGTAAGAGAAGCTTCCTGTAATAGTAGAATCAATATTATTCAGATAACTGTATAGTTGGTTTCTTTTCATAAGTTTGTTATACCACACAGCAATGGTATGTTTATCTACATCAATTGGAGATTTTGTATACATTCTCATCTCCTTTATTAATCGATTCTGCATTAGAAGTCTTCGAAGAAACCATTTTGAAGATGCCTGTGACCACTCCAAAGATGCCTTATTCACATCATATTGATAGATTTCTGAATCAAATGCCAGCCCAAGTTCTTTATCAAGAGAGTTGAATTCTTTGCCACAAGCTACAATATCATACATTGCTTTTTCTTTTCTCTCACTTACCTTCTCTAACATTAAACTATCTAGTTGATACTTAGCGGTAGATAGACAACTTAATAAATCAGCAAATGCTTTATAGTTCGTATAATTTTCAGCCATTTGCGTACCAAAAAACTGCTCAAAAGCGTGGAACATCTCTTCTAATTGCAGTAACTCACCACCAAATTCCTTACAAAGCTTTGCAAAGTATTCTCGTGATTCTAAAGAATAATTTGGATTTCCATAACGCTTGAATACAGAGTTAACTCCTCCTTCACATTCCTCACTTGCCCTCTTACACTGTGTAACTCCTTCTAACCATTCCTCATAAGTTCCCTCTTTTAATTTGATTATACATGAATCTTCGATTACAATAGCATCTTTATATTGTTTGTATGTCTCATATCTGCTAATAGCTTCAAACAAAGACATACCATACTCTCTTTTCTTGTGAATCGCTTCTATTACCTGATTTAAATCCTGTCTTAATGTATGAACCTTTGTTGCAACTTGACTGTATTCTCCACTTGCTTTTGTCTTTCCTACTTGCAATACTTGACTTAATTGCTTTAATACTTCTCTTTTTTGCGCTTTATTCGAATGGAGTTCTAAGCAGAATGGAGCGATTCCTAATCTTTCCAATCTCTTTTGTACTACGGATAATGCAGCCATCTTCTCTGCTACAAACAACACTGTTTTTCCATGGAACAATGCATCTGCAATTATATTCGTTATAGTTTGAGACTTTCCGGTTCCTGGTGGACCATGTAATACAAAACTATGCCCCTTATTAGCCGCACATATAGCCTCTAGTTGAGAGGAATCAGCACTAATTGGAACTGCTAAATCCATTGGTGATATTTGTTCATCTAATTGTTTAGCGCTTATAGTATCCACCTGTGGCTCCCATTCTAATTTTCCTGAAATTAAACTGGCAACTAATTTATTCTTCATCAATTCTTCTGTTCGATTACGGATATCGTTCCATAGTATAAATTGGTTGAATGAGAATAATCCTAGGAATGCATATTCTTCTACAGCCCAATTATCTTTATTAGCAATACCTTTTCTTACTTCTCGAAATACGTAGGATAAATCTACACCACTTTCGTCTGTTGGTAATGGATCAAGCCCTGTAATCTCAATGCCATAATCCTGTCGTAACATCTCTAATAAGGTAATATTCATCTGAATCTCTTCATCTCGAATTCGGATTGCATAGGTATGCGACTGAGCTTTTCTCACCAAATCAATAGGTACTAAAACTAAAGGAGCATATCTTGCCTTCTGACTCTGTTTTGTCTCATACCAACGTAAAAAACCGAAGGATAAATACAGGGAGTTTGCTCCGTTTTCTTCTATTAATGAACGTGCTTGTCTATGAATATTCTTTAATACATTTTCTACTACTTCTTCCTCAAGAAAAGTTCGTATTCTTCGTTGCACAAACTCGGAAGTAGCTATTGCCTCAATATACAAGGAGTCCTTTTGAATAGGATAGACATTTAGATCATTTCGCATATTAGCGATATCTTTTGGCTTACCCATTATAGTAAATTGTTCACCACTTACATTTTGATCTTCTAATTCAAATAGATTAGCTGTCATCAATTGCACTGTTGTCTTCGTTTTCCTAAAGTTTAGTAAAGTATTTCGTAAACTTAAGTCCAACAATTTCCTTTCCCATACCCTTAGTTTTTCCTGACCATAATTGCCCTCAATATCTTGCTTTTTATTATAATCATATCCTAAGAATTCTTCTGGCATATCGTTATCTTTATTCGTTATAACATCAACTGTCACATATTTATCTTCTTGCAGGATACGAAGAGGAAGTGGACAAATTCCACTAGTACGACAACACTTAATATCAACTGATAACAGAAACATCTCCGTATTACATATATGATTTTTTGCATCATTCTTTGCTTGTATAAAATCTACGCAATGATCTCTAATAATATCTGTACAATCAATGAGTTGTACCTTTCTACATTCACTATCATTCTCTTCATCCTTCTTTGTCAATAGTGTTGTAACATCATCTTCCACGCATTCTGCAATATATTCTTCTTCAATATGACAACCTGCTAACGCATATCCTTTGAAAAAAACTAATATAGGATTTAGACCAACCGACTCTAAACAACTTGCATAAAGTAAAGATAATTCCAATGAACTCCCTTTACCTTCTTCTATTACCATTTGGGGTAAATACAAACTTTGTCCATTGGTTTCATAACTTTCTGTTAGAACCTCTAACTCTAATTCATAATCTTGCAACGCCTTATAGATTGCTTTCATCTGCTCCTCTACAAGGTCAGGATTTTTCAATTTATATCCTGTAAATTCCTCTGAATTTCCCCATGCCTTAAGGTACTGTATTGCCTTTTCGACCACATCATTTACTTTGGGATAAAACGGTGTTATGTAAGCGGCTATCATCTCAGGAAAATAGTTGATTCCTGCCCATTGATCATATGCAAGTATTCTTACTGGATGAGTTTCACACCAGATACATTTTTGCTCTTCTTTTACCTCTATTGTTAATTTTCCTTCAACTTTCTCAGTCAAGGAAACAAGATATTCCATAGAAGGTACAATTCGAATTGGCGATAGCTCCACTGGTTCATTTGATTTCAAACATTTGATTGTTGACTCATAAGGAACTGCAAATTCCGGTTGAAAGGATACCTTAACGGTAATGTTTGTATAATTTTCTTTTGATGTATTTGTTATCACTAAACTATTAATAATTGGTATACAATTTTGCTGCAATGCGTAATGAATCGTTTCATTAATCTGTGTTTCTACCGTAATTTTCTTCAAATTGCTCCCCCTCTAAATGGTATATTGTTATCTTGTTGTTTCTTGTTATTTATATTCCATATTTTTACATTTATACATTATAACACTAGTTGGTAATAAAATCCATATAAAAGTAAATTAGCTTTCACACTTTATTAATATCTTGTTGCATCAAATACATATATGCATCCTCTAATGTTACTTCAACCAATTTACTGTTATCAGAAGGTTTCGTATCACTTATTATCTTTATATGCATCCCATTTCCTGTCATTTGCGTTGACGTAATATAATATCTTTGTTTCATTTCCTTAATCTGATTATCACTCGCATAACATTCCCATATTTTGCCTTTCGATTGTTCTAATAACTCTTTCAGTGAACCAGCATAAAGGAATTTTCCTTTCTTCATAACAGCTAATTGATTACAAGTTGCAGCAATATCCTCTACAATATGCGTAGAAAATATGATGGTCCTTTCTTCTGATAACTCCACCAACAAATTCCGGATTCGAATTCTTTCTTCTGGGTCTAAACCTGTTGTTGGCTCATCAATAACTAAGAAATCTGGATTATTCAGTAATGCCTGAATGAGTCCCACCCTTCTCTTCATTCCACCAGAAAGTTGTTTTATTTTCTTATTCCGCTGCTCTGTCAAATTTGTCTTATTCAGATAATAGTCAATTCTATTCCTACACTCTTTCCCTGATACTCCTGCCAGTGCTCCCAAATATTCCAAACACTCTTGAATTGTTAGATTTGGATATAAATTTAATTCCTGTGGAAGATAACCAATGCGTTTTTGTATTTTCTCCCAATTTTCTTCGTTGTATAAAATTCCATTTAATACAATATTTCCTTCTTTTGGTTTTATAATTGTGGTAAGCACACGTATTAATGACGTCTTCCCCGCACCATTCTCTCCAAGAAGTCCATATATTCCCTTACCTATTTCCAAATTAACATGATCTACCGCTATCACACCATTTGAAAATTCTACTGTGATATCTTTTATTTGAATACTCATAATCATTACCCTCTTTTCTTTATTATGATGGGACAAATAAATAACATAAGTAGAATTAGCAATACTTCTACTCCCTGTCCACATAGCCAGCTGAATTGATCTTCGTCTTTGAACACATAAGAAAATACATTCCATTTTCCTAATAACTTTTTCCCTGCCGCGGAATATAGCGATGACCAAAGGATTACAGAAATGCCAATTCCTGCCCAAATATTCTGAAAGCAATTTACTAAAGTCATTGACAAAACGCTCCAAAATGCCATTGAAAGAATAGTAGCCATTACAAACGGAATATATATAAATACAATTGATGATTCCGTATTATAAAATGGTTTCTGCCAAAAGAAACACCAGTATCCCAATAAAGATAGCACGCACAGATAGATTCCTTGTATGCTCAATCTATGAAATATCATTTGCGTTCTTTTTCTTATAGAATAAATTTTGAATAATTCCCATCTTTTTTCCCGATATTCTATCCAATATGTATCTGAACAGAAAACAATTGCAAGCAATGCCATACTGGGTACAATTGCGATTCCAATACTATCAACAGAAGATATTCCTCTAATCAGACTCAACAAAATAACAAAGCATATAGAGTATGCCACTTTGTATATGGGAAGGCAAATCTTTTGCTCTTTCATCAGAATACCCTCCTTTTTTTCCATATCATAATCGAAAAACAAATAAAGATTATAGAACAAAGGATAAGAAACATTTGATTCATAAATGTAAAATAATTGGTTGTTGCAAAAAAGTCACCCGAAAATCTAACAAAAATTGCCAAAGGTCTTCCATAATAATTAGGCAAACCATCAGAACCAACTGAGCCCATGTTAGAGTAAATCATATATATATATAG
>NZ_CBDLAM010000070.1:0-18137 GCF_965301125.1 Anaerosporobacter sp.
TTACCTATTGACTTTTGATAGTTTGTCTTTCTGTATTTTTACGGGTTATTCTACCACCGCTTAATTATTATTGTCTAATCAGATTTCTCGACTGACTCAGATCTTCTAATAGGTAAATGGTTATAAGCTTATAGATAAACAAGGTACTACTTAATAAAAAAAAGAAAAAAGGGAATATTGCAAATGATGATTATAAAAATCTATCTTGCAACATTCCCTTACTTTTTGTTGTAGTAAATGAATATCAAACTGACAACTTTGAACTAAAACAATATATCTGACTTTTTATTAAGCAGTCTCCCACCATTAACAATAGTAGCAACTCCTGCTCCAATACCAAATACTATAATACAAATACCTAGCACTAAACTACTTGTTCCTACTGACTTCATAGTCTTATATACTCTTTCACTCATCTTCAATCCTCCAATCTAACAATAGAAGTTATTCTCTTACACCATATTGGTCATAATAAGCATCGATAGCTTCTTTTAAAGTATCATCAATGATAATTTTACCATTATACGGTTTATTATACAAGTGTTCCACAACTTCTGCCATAGTAACAATTGCTGTTGTCTTTAGACCATATGTTTCTTCTATCTCATGCAACGCACTCTTTGATCCTTGACCACGTTCCATTCTGTCTACAGAAACCACAAGACCAAGAACATCTACATCACCTTGTGCTTTGATAATTGGTAAAGTTTCTTGGATAGATGTACCTGCTGTTGTAACATCTTCAATAATAACAACTTTATCTTTATCCTGAATAGGGCTTCCAAGTAGGATTCCAGTATCACCGTGATCCTTAACTTCTTTACGGTTAGAACAATACCCGATATCTACACCATAATGTTCACTAATTGCCATAGTAGTAGCTACACTAAGTGGGATACCTTTATAGGCAGGCCCAAAGAGAATATCGAAGTCAAATCCGAATTTACTTTCAATTGCTTTTGCATAATATTCACCTAATTTACGTAATTGAGCACCTTTACGGTAAAATCCAGTATTTACAAAGAACGGAGTCTTTCTTCCACTCTTGGTAACGAAATCACCAAACTTTAGTACTCCGCAATCAACCATAAACTCAATAAACTCTTTCTTATATTGTTCCATTGTTGTCCTCCTATATTCTGATATATTTGTAATTACTTAATAATAACAATTTTATGCTTACTATTGAACTACCTAATCCTACTTCACGCAACCCACAAGTGAGTTGATATCTTCAATGTTATTCTTCATAAGATACTCTTCTAAGCCTTGTACGATTTCCATTGTTGCCACTGGGTTTACAAAATTAGCAGTACCTACCGATATAGCTGTTGCTCCTGCCATTATAAATTCCAAAGCGTCTTCTACATTCATAACACCACCCATACCAATAATTGGCAAGTTTACTGCATTAGCAACTTGATAAACCATACGAACAGCAATTGGCTTAATTGCTGGACCAGATAATCCACCAGTTTTATTTGCTAGTACGAAGTTTCTTCTATTAACATCTATCTTCATACCTGTAAGGGTATTTATTAAAGATAATGCATCTGCACCACCAGCTTCTGCTGCTTTTGCAGTTTCTGTAATATCCGTAACATTCGGACTTAATTTCATGATAATTGGCTGTTTTGCAACACTCTTTACTGCACGAGTGATATCTTCAACACATTTAGGATTTTGACCAAAGGCGATTCCACCCTCTTTAACATTTGGGCACGATATATTAATTTCTAACATATCAACTGGTTCATCCGCTAAACGTTCTACAACTTCAACATAATCGCTTGTTGACTTACCGCATACATTTACAATTACCTTTGTATCATATTTTTTAAGGAATGGTAGATCTCTTTCTATAAAAACGTCCATACCAGGATTTTGTAATCCAACCGCATTCAGCATACCACCATATGTTTCTGCAATTCTTGGGGTAGCATTCCCTTGCCATGGTACATTCGCCACACCCTTAGTAACTACTGCACCTAAGCGATTTAGGTCAACGAAATCGCTATATTCGATTCCAGATCCAAAGGTACCAGAGGCAGTTGTAACTGGATTATTAAGTTCAACACCAGCTATATTCACTTTAAGATTCATTATAACTCTACCTCCTCTGCATAGAATACTGGACCCTCTTTACATATTCTTGTATTATGAACATGAGTATGATGATCCACTTCTTTTGTCTTGCACACACAAGCAAGACATGCACCAATACCACATGCCATTCTTTCTTCTAATGAGAGTTGTGCCTTGATTCCATGTTCAGCAGCATATGCCTTAATTCCACGTAACATCGGAGTTGGTCCACAAGCAAAGATTATGTCTGCATCAATTTTATGTTCACGAATCGCATCAATAACATTACCTTTTACTCCTTTACTACCATCTTCTGTAGCTACATATACATCTCCATAAGTTTCAAAGTCTTGCTCCATGAATGTAGCGTCTCGATAGCCAAGTACAATGGTTTTCTCTATATCAAGTTGTTTCGCTAACTCAAGCATTGGAGGAATTCCAATTCCACCACCAATCAACATTGCCTTTTTACCTTCTAGCGTAAATCCATTACCAAGTGGTCCCATGATCGTTATATCATCACCTACTTTATATGTAGCAATTTCCTTTGTTCCTTCACCTACTAAACGAAATACAAAACGTAATGTACCATCGTTATGATTAATTTCACAGATACTAATTGGCCTTGGTAAAAGACGACTTCCATCCTTACAGTAGAACGAAACAAATTGTCCTGGTTTTGCAGCCCTTGCTATCTCTTCATCTTTGAGCCACATACTGACAATATCTTCTTGCAATTTAACTACACTCGTTATCATAGCCGTATTTCTGAAATTCTCTGCCACTACATTGTACCTCTCTTTTCTGAAATATATATAGTTTGTAATTGTTACATTACCTTAATCTAAACTATTCTAACAAATAAACTTTCTTATGACAACTAATAAATTACCTCGTTACTAAAAAAGGAGAAAACCATGATGTAACCATCATAGTTTCTCCTTTTTCTATTATTTTACCTCAACTGTCCAGTTGAATGTATCTTCCACTTCACCCAATTGAATGCCTGTGATTGTATCGTAAATTTTTTGACTAAGTTCACCGATACCACCATCTCTAACTTGCATTACGTGGTCTTCGAAACGAAGATGGCCTACTGGTGAGATAACTGCTGCTGTTCCAGTACCAAATACTTCTTCTAATGAACCATTCTTAGAAGCTTCGTATAATTCATCTACAGAGATTTTTCTCTCTTCAACTGGAACTCCCCATTCTTTACATAATTCAATAACTGAATTTCTTGTAACACCTGGTAAGATACTTCCGTTTAGTTTAGGAGTAACCACTGTACCATTAATTTTAAAGAAGATGTTCATCGCTCCAACTTCTTCAATGTATTTTCTCTCTACTCCATCAAGCCATAATACTTGTGAATATCCTTCATCATGTGCTTTTACTTGTGCAGCTAAAGAAGCAACATAGTTAGCACCTGTCTTAGCTTCACCAACACCACCTTTAACAGCACGAACATAATCATCTTCAATCCAGATCTTAACTGGGTTTAAGCCTTCTGGATAGTAAGCACCAACTGGTGATAAGATGATAATGAACATATACGTATCAGATGGACGTACTCCAAGGTATGGATCTGTTGCGATAACAAATGGTCTAATATACAACGATGTACCAGGTTTTGTTGGAATCCATGCTTCATCAGTTTTAACAATTGCTTTAATTGCATCTAAGAAATCTTCTTCTGGAATTTCTGGTATACATATTCTACGGTTTGTATTATTTGCTCTCTCAATATTCTTATTAGGACGGAATAATAATGTTCTTCCATCTTCAGTTTTGTATGCTTTCAAACCTTCAAACATCTCTTGACCATAGTGGAATACCATAGCTGAAGGATCTAAGCTAAGTGGTGCATACGGTACAATCCTTGCATCGTGCCATCCTTTTCCTGTCTCATAGTTCATAATAAACATATGATCGGTAAAAATTGTACCGAATTTTAAAGGATTGTCTTCCTTAGGCAATTCCTTTGGTGTAGTTGTTTTCTCAAATCTGATATTTAACATATTTATTCACCTTCCTAATTGTGATTTATCCGTAGTTATGCAATTCTGTACATGTTATGCGAATATTTATTCTATAATATTAATCTTCTCAAAAATGAATTTCAATAGTTTTTAAATTTTTTATTACATATCAATTGCTTATATCTTATATTCACTATGGTTATACATTGGTTTATTTTTGTCTCTCGTACTTCATAAACCAGTACTCTAAATCATAGTAAGTTTGCTCTTCTGATTGTTCCGTAATCTTCCATTCAGGCATCTCATCAAGATTAGGGAAATACGTATCTGCCTCATAGGCATAATCAATCTTTGTTATGTGAGCCACATCACAGTATGGCAACATTTGATGATAGATGGAATCACCACCAACCACGAAAACATCTTCAGTTTTACAATCCTTAACCAATTCTAACGCCTCTTCAATACTACCAACTACCTCTGCTCCATCCACTTTATAGTCTGCTTTTCTAGAGATAACAATGTTTCTGCGGTTAGGTAATGGTTTGCATTGTGGAAAGCTTTCTAGTGTCTTACGTCCCATTATTATTACTTTCCCAGTTGTCTCTTGACGAAAGAAACGTTGATCTGCAGGGATTTTAACAAGTAAATCATTCTTTTTACCAATAGCCCAATTTTTATCTACTGCTACTATTACGTTCATTTTCTTGTTCCTTTCTTTATATAGTATTTGTTAGAGTTTATTCCTATTTTATTATGAAATAAACTTACATTTCCTAAGTTCATCCTAAAAAGTTTTAGATTTAGTTTAAATTCAAGCTGAATACTCAAGAACAACTATTTATTAATTTATCAATACACTCGCTTGTACTTGAGTATCTATAAAGTATAAAAGCAAAACTCTTAATAATGTACATTTGCTTCTTAGATAGAGTTTTGCATTCAAACATAAAAAACACAAGTACATTAACGATAACCTTAAACTGCAACAGGTATATTCTCAACCTTCGGTCCAGTTACATAGTTATCAAGACGGAAGTCATCTACTGTGAATTGATAGAAATCCTTAATCTCAGGGTTCATCCAGAATGTAGGCGCGTCATAAGTTGGTCTTGTAATTAATTCTTCAATAATTGGTATATGACGATCATAGATATGGGCATCCGCAATAACATGAACTAATTCTCCAACTTCCATATCACATACTTGAGCTAACATATGAATAAGAACTGCATATTGGCATACATTCCAGTTATTAGCTGCGAGAATATCTTGGGAACGTTGATTAAGAATTCCATTAAGATACATCTTACCATCTTTTTTCTTAGTTACATTGAATGTCATACTATACGCACAAGGATATAGATTCATCTCATGTAGATCTTCATGAACATAGATATTAGTCATAATACGACGGCTGTACGGATTGTTCTTAAGGTCATAGATCACACGATCAACTTGATCCATCATTCCTTCTTTATATTGATGCTTTACTTGTAGCTGATAGCCATAGGCTTTTCCGATAGAGCCTGTCTCATCTGCCCAGCTATCCCAGATTTTACTGTTTAAGTCGTTGATGTTATTCGATTTCTTTTGCCATATCCATAATAATTCATCAATACAACTTTTGATAGCTGTTCTACGAAGCGTCATAGCAGGGAATTCTTTTTGTAAATCATAACGATTTACTACTCCGAATTTCTTAATAGTATAAGCAAAGGAGCCATCTTCCCACTTAGGACGAACCTTTTCACCTTCTGTGCTAACACCATTTTCTAAAATATCTTTACACATATCTATAAATAAATTATCTGCTAAACTCATGTCTACCTCCTTAATATCTCTAATTATTCTAAAGTATCTGTCTACAAAAAACAAGTATGAGTTAATGTATATTACATGGAAAAGGCTTTTGCATATATTATCTGCAAAAGCCTTAAAGTTCAATCTTATACTGTTACGCATTTTGCTTCAGCAAAGCGCTTAATATTGGAAGCATTTACATATCTCTTAATTTCTCCATTCTTCGCTTCAACCAAAGTTGGTGCTTGCATTATGCCCAGCTCAGATGCTACTTCTATGTTCTCTTCTGCATCGACTACCACATAATCCAAACCTTCAAGATATGATTTAGCCATTGCGCAGTTTGGACAAGTCTTTGTTGTAAACAAGTATAGTCCGTCTTTTGATATACTATTAGTCTCATCAAACTCTAATGACTCACAACTTTCTGTAGTAGATACTTGCTTATGTATACCATGATTTCCTGTTTCAAAGGAGTTTCCAACTTCGTAAAGTTTACGATTTGCATACTCTTGTGATTTACCTTCATTCCAATTTTGAACTGGTCGATAGTAACCTGTAATACGGCTGTAAACTTCTGCTTTTTCACCACATTCTGGGCAAGTGAAATGTTCTCCATTAATATAACCATGATTTTTACAAATTGAATATGTAGGTGATATCGTATAATAAGGCAATTTATAATTCTTAGCGATTGTTCGAACTAGTTTCGCAGCTGCTTCCCAATCAGGTAGTTTCTCGCCAAGAAATGCATGGAATACAGTTCCTGATGTGTACAATGTCTGTAAACGATCTTGAATATCTAATGCTGAGAAGATATCATCTGTGTAATCAACAGGTAAATGAGAACTGTTTGTATAGTAAGGAGTGTCCCCTTCATTACCAGCAGTCTTAATATCTGGCCAACGTTTTCTATCATGTTTTGCAAGACGATAAGAAGTTGATTCTGCTGGTGTTGCTTCTAGATTATATAAATCACCAAACTCAACTTGGTAGTCAGATAAACGTTCTCTCATATGGTTTAAAACCTTAACTGTAAAGTCTTGTGTTTTTTTATTTGGCATATCTTCACCCAACCAACGAGCATTTAAACCAACTTCATTCATTCCTAAAAGACCAATGGTGGAAAAATGGTTATCAAAGGAACCAAGGTATCTCTTTGTATATGGATATAGTCCTTCTTCTAGCAATTTAGTAATTACTTTTCTCTTAACCTTTAAGGAACGTGCTGCCAAATCCATCATACGGTTTAATCGCTTGAAGAAATCTTCTTCATTCTGTGCTAGATAAGCAATTCGTGGCATATTGATGGTAACAACTCCAACACTTCCAGTACTTTCTCCAGAACCGAAGTAACCACCAGTTTTCTTTCTTAATTCTCTTAGATCAAGACGTAAACGACAACACATAGAACGAACATCACTTGGCTCCATATCACTATTGATATAGTTTGAAAAATATGGTGTACCATACTTTGCTGTCATTTCGAATAATAATTTGTTATTTTCTGTTTCCGACCAATCAAAATCATTTGTAATTGAGTAAGTAGGAATTGGATATTGGAAACCTCGTCCATTAGCATCACCTTCAACCATAACCTCGATGAAGGCTTTATTAACCATATCCATCTCTTTCTTGCAGTCTTTATATTTGAAATCCATCTCTTTCCCACCAACAATACAAGGAAGTTCTGCTAAATCATTAGGAACTGTCCAGTCAAGGGTGATATTTGAAAATGGTGCTTGTGTTCCCCAACGGCTAGGTGTATTAACTCCATAAACAAATGATTGTATACATTGTTTTACTTCTTTATATGACAAATTGTCTATTTTAACAAAGGGAGCCAAATATGTATCGAAAGATGAAAAAGCTTGCGCACCTGCCCATTCATTTTGCATAATTCCAAGGAAATTAACCATTTGATTACATAAGGTTGATAAATGGCTTGCAGGTGATGAAGTAATCTTACCAGGTATACCTCCAAGACCTTCTTTTATTAATTGTTTCAATGACCATCCTGCACAGTATCCTGTTAACATGGATAAATCATGAATATGTATGTCCGCATTTCTGTGTGCAGCAGCTATTTCCTCATCATAAACCTCGGATAACCAATAGTTTGCAGTAATGGAACCTGAATTATGAAGAATGAGTCCACCAACAGAATACGTCACTGTTGAATTCTCTTTTACTCTCCAATCTTCTTCTTTCACATAACTATCCACAATTTCTTTGTAATCAAGAATCGTTGACTTCATATTACGAATTTTTTCTCGGTTTTTACGGTATAAAATATATGCCTTAGCAACATCTGTATATCCCGTTTGCTCTAATACTTGCTCAACTGAATCTTGAATATCCTCAACACTAATTACGCCATCTTTTACTTTATCTTGAAAATCTGAAGTAACTCGTAGCGTTAAGAGATTAATGATATCTTCATTATACAGCTTTTCTGTAGCATTAAACGCTTTGGAAATTGCATCTGAAATCTTCTTAATAGCAAATTCTGCGACTTCTCCATCTCTCTTAACAACATTAAACATAAACCGTTCTCCCTTCGCAATTCATTTTCTTTCAATTACAACACTACTATATCTAGTGCAAAGTATAAGACTTTTTAGTAATGTTTTGAAACAAAAAAACCGACAAAGAAAATCAAAGTACTATACATCCAACTATTCCATACACTGAGAAATATGTCCTAGTAAAATGTATCATCCCTGATTTTCCCATCGGTTAAATTGTAGCAGAATACAGTATCTAAGTCAAGCAATATATCTACCATATCTATATGCCATTCGAATCACAAACACTATATATTGTATTTATATTCACATCAAAAATTATTTCGAAAGTTGTAAATATATTTCTTTTGGAACATACGCTTCTATATAAATTCCTTCTGATTGGTACTCTTCCTGAAGTAGTTGCCCATACTTACGGATAACTTGAATCTTGCCTGCATCGGAGTATGGAAAAACTTTCTCAATCAATATCTTGTGTTCCTTAAGAATTTCTTCGATGGTATTTAATAGGTCATCTAACCCTTCACCAGTCTTTGCAGAAATCTGTACCGTACGATCTGCTTTGAAATCTTTTAGGATTTGCTGCTCTTCTACTTTATCTACTTTATTGAATGCAGTAATGATAGTTTTATCCTTAACTCCTAAGTTATCAAGAGTTTCATATACTACATGCATATGTTTGTATGCTTCTTCGTTTGAACTATCTACCACATGTAAGATAATATCCGCATATTTTGCTTCCTCAAGTGTACTGCGAAATGCATTAATCAAATGATGTGGTAACTTTCGAATAAATCCAACTGTATCAGTAAGAAGGATCTGTTGACCACTCTCCAGTTTTAGATTTCTAGTGGTTGGATCTAGTGTTGCAAACAGTTTATCTTCAGATAATACGCCTGCACTTGTTAATGTATTTAACAACGTAGACTTACCAGCATTGGTATATCCAACAATTGCAATAACTGGTGCTGGATTCTTGCTTCTTTGTGATCTCGTCGTTTCTCTTGTTCGAACTACATCTTCCAGCTCACGATTCAATTGAGAGATGCGATCACGAATCAAACGACGATCCATCTCTAACTTCTTCTCACCTGGACCTTTCGTACCAATACCACCACCAAGTCTTGATAAGGAACTTCTAAGACCAACCAACCGTGATGAACGGTATTTTAATTGCGCTAACTCAACTTGAATCTTACCTTCACGTGTAGAAGCTCTTTGTGCAAATATATCAAGAATCGTAACCGTTCGGTCCATCACCTTAATTTGAAGGGCTTCTTCTAAATTCTTAAGTTGGGCAGGCGACAATTCATCATCACATACAACACCAGTAGCATCTAATTCCTGTGCCAACAATCTCACTTCTTCTATCTTACCTTTACCAATATACGTACCAGGGTGCACACTCTCACGATTTTGAATTACTTTCGCAATTGTGTCGGCACCTGCTGTTTTAATTAATTCTTCCAATTCATCAAGGGATTGCTCTGTATCATCTCCATCACTAGTAGCGACACCTACTAGAATCATCCGCTCTTCTTGTTCCTTTATTTCAAATATTTCCGCCATTATTATACCATGCCCTTTCTTTCAACTGTATTCATAGGCTAGCACTTACATAATGAACATTGTTCATCCGTGAAAAACTCACCTACTTCGTGTTATCCGTGAGGGCATCTTCTTGTCTTGTCTTAAGGAATTCCAGTTCCTTTATCATGCCCTCATCATCTGGATATGCTTTCAAATATTTCTTCGCCTTTTTATATGCTTTATCGAATTCACCTACATGCTCAAGGGCAACAATTTCATTATATTTTAGTGGTTGCATAATTGTGCTATCGTTCAGTTTAATTCCATTTTGGAAAGCTGTTAATGCTTGATCATAAGACTCTAACTTAAGATACGCTTCGCCTAATTGATTATATACAACTGCAGATTTTATATTTGCAGTTGTTTGAATATACTGTTCATAATTCGTCGCTGCATTCTCATAATCTTCTTCTACCATAGCGATTTCTCCAAGGTAGAAATATGCTCCATTAAATCCATTTTCAATAGCAGTAGTCAATTCCTCTTAGGCTGTATCGTAACTTCCTTGATATAAATGCAATAACCCTACATTTTAATAATCTTCTTTAGAATCCGACTTAATTGACAAGGCTTATGAAAGAACATCTTTTGCTCCTGCAGTATCCCCTTGCTGTAATAGGATGGCATATTTTCCAAAATAGTATTCATAATTGTCTTTATCAAAAGAAATTGCCTTATCAAAATCTGCTACCGAATCTTCAAGCTGCCCCATTTGTCCTTTTAATACAGCACGCTTATAGTACGCATCACTTTGATCTGCCTTCTTCTCTATAACCTTAGTATAGGTTGCTATTGCTCCCTCTTGATCTAAGGTTTTTTCCTGTGCATCTCCTAGATAGAATAGAATATCTATATCTAAATCAGAACGATCTGTTATCTTTATAGCCTTTGTGAATGCTTTAATAGCTGATTCATAATCCGCAGAATTATAATATGCTATCCCTTTACCTCGATAAGCCATCTTGTTATTCGCCCTGACAATCTTGTTGTCTTTATCAAGGATTGCTTTATCAAATTGGATTAAAGCCTCTTCGTAATTTTCACATTGAATAAGAGTCATTCCATAATCAATGTAATACTCTGCTTTATTGGGATTCTTCGTAACTGCCTCTTTAAGGCTTTCGCTTGCTTTCTCATAATTCTGCTCTTTGTATTGTTTCATACCCTCTTTATAATAATCACTAGCACTCTTATTGCCACCGCAACCAGTAACCGCAAACATAAGTACCATTGATGCCAAAATCACTTTGCCCCGTTTTAATCGAACCATGATGATTCATACCTCCATTTATCATTCTATGACTAGCTTGCCTTGTGAAATCAATTACTCACTTCGACAAGTTACATTATAAATTGCGCTGATGATAAATGCAAGCTTGGTTTACTTAAGCTGTTCTAGTGTTTCCATTAGTTCTTCCCATTCTTTTTCTGTCTCTTCAATTTGGTTTGTTAATTCCTCAAGCTTTTTATAATCTGCCACATATTCCTCTTTCATACATTCTTCTTTTAATACTTCTATCTTTTCTTCACATATCGCTATCCTTTCTTCTAATTTGGCTATCTGACGATTTTTCTTAGCTTCTTCTTTGCCAGGGTTCACTGACTTCTTTACTGTTTCCAACACATCCTCTGAATAATTGCTTATTGCGCCACCTACACAAACTTGTGCTTTTAGATTTCTCCCAATTCCTTTTTCTACAATACTTAAATTACTCTCTTGTTTCTTTTCTCTTTCAACAAGATATTCTTCATATCCATACGGATAATAAACAACTTTATTTTTCTCAAAAGCTAGCATTGCTGTTGCAACTTCTTTGATGAAGTAACGATCATGGGAAACAAATAATACCGTTCCAGTATAAGCACGCAACATACTTTCAAGAGCCTGTTTTCCTACTATATCCATGTGGTTCGTAGGTTCATCTAAGATTAAGAAATTTGGTTTTCTTGTGAAGATTTTAAGAAGTGCCAGTCGTACCTTCTCTCCTCCAGATAATTGATTAATCTTCTTGTACACATCATCTTGTGAGAATAAGAAATGTCCTAACGCATTTCGTACCTGCGTCTTCTTCATATCAGGGTAGGTATTCCAGAAATCATCGAGTATTGTCTCCTCGCTAGAATACTGGGCCATCTGCTGTTCAAAGTATCCCATCTCAACATCAATTCCATATTCATAGGTACCTTCTAAAGATGGGATTTGACCAACTAATGTCTTTAATAATGTGGATTTTCCTATTCCATTCTCACCGATTACCACAATTTTTTCACCTTTTAAGATATCTAGACTAACTTTACTAAGTACATGATCATAACCAATACCCAGTTTTTTAATTCTCATTACTTCTTTATGAGATTCTATTCTCGGTGAAAACTGAGCGTGAAATGCTTTCGTATCAAACCTTTGTGGTTTTTCAATTTTTTCCATGTGTTCGATTGCTTTTAATTTGGAACGTGTCATAGAAACTTTCGTCGGAGTGTTCTTCCACTGTTCTACAAATTTTTGTAATCTTGCAATTTCCTTTTGTTGTGCAATATAATCTTTCTCTTGTTTCTCTGCATCAAGACGCTTTCTTTGAATAAATGCACTATAATTTCCTGTATATCGTTTTATATGCGTATATTCAATCTCGTAAGTCACATCTATGATACGATCCAAAAACATACGATCATGAGATACAATAACAACTGCCTTATTATAGTTTTTAAGATATCCCTCTAACCACTCGATTGTTGATATATCTAAATGGTTTGTTGGCTCATCTAACAAAAGAATATCTGGTTTACTTAACAGTAATTTAACAAATGCAACTCTCGTCTGCTGCCCACCAGACAAAGCTATAATCGGTTTTTTCAAGTCTTCTAACAAAAAGCCAAAACGTTGGAATACAGTCTCCATATCTTGTCTGAACGTGTATCCACCAAGACTTTCATATTGTATCGATAGCTTTCCGTATTCGTTCAAGATTCTCTCAGAAGAATCCTTTTCCATCTTCTTAACAAGTTCATCCATTCGTTGCTTCATCAATAGTATTGGTTCGTATACCTTCATTATTTCTTCTTCAATTGATAAGGTATTGTCTGTGAAATCAATTTGTTTTAAGAAACCTATCTTCAAATCTCCTGCCATATAGATTCCACTATCTTCATCACTATCTAGATTACTAAGGGATATATTCCCCGCAATTAGGTTCAGTAAAGTAGTTTTACCGCAACCATTACGTCCTACAATTGCTATCTTTTCGTTATCCCTTATTTCAAAATTAATATTATCTAAGATGGTCGTCGCCGCAAATCGAACGATACCACCTGTAATTTGATATCTCATCTGTACACTCTCCCTTAATTGTTACCTGTATTAATGACTTCATGATTCCTATCTGTTCATGGTCTCTCCTCATGCCATGCCATTTACCAAGTATCAAATTATATCGCTATTGTATTCTTTCCCTAGTATAAAACTAATAATATGGCTTACCATATTCTAGTTCTGAGTGAGGTTACAGTGAGATAATTAACGCTTCTTATAAACAATAGAAATCACATTTCTTAAACTTCTATTGACATGAACAAAAAAAGACGCAAGGCAAATACCTAGCGTCTTCTAATCCAATCAAAAGCGAACAAACTCGCACATATATCTCGTCAAAGTAACTCTAACGAGGGATAGACAAACGATACTATACTTGCTAAATGGCATTCAAAAAACATCGCATAAGCAACCAGTTGTTGCTATGCAACTATTTAGGTTAGTTTTGAAATCTACCTAAACAGATATGTTATTATCTAGTTTCCATTCAAATTAGCAAGTAATAATAATCATCTTCGTCCCTCCATACAGTGCAATCAAATTATATCTCTTGTTTGCACTTAGCTTCCTTTTATTTATATACGTATCATATAACAGACTTTTTCATCTGTCAACCCATAATCTTCCTTAAATTACAATGTTTTATAACTCTTCGTGCATCTCATACATCTCCGCAAATTGATATACATGTTTTCGAATTACTTCCTTCGCCTCTTCTTCTCCACCATCGAAAGAATCATACTGACAAATCAATAGATAGATTGGTGCGTAAAACTGCAATGCCATAACCTTAGCATCTACTTTCCTAAACATCCCTCTCTCGATTAATACAGTAAATAATTCTTCTTGAAACACTAATGCATTATCAAAATATATTTTCTTAAATGTATCACGTATCACAGGATTTCTATACTGCTCCATAATCAGTATCCTACGGAATTTCGATGTGTAAGGATCTTTCAGATAATATAAGAATATCTTATATACTATCTCAAAAAGTTTGTCACTTGTAATATTCATATAAGAATCAGCAACACTTGAAGCTTCTCCTTGTGGTAATTGAATCAATTCCATAGCTTCGTTATAACGAAGTTCCATATAGTTTACTATGGAATCAAAGATATCCTGCTTACTCTTATAGTGCTTGTATATAGAACTCCCTTTAATATTAACTGCATTTGCTATATCTCTCATGGATACCCCTTCATAACCACCTCTTGAGAATAGTTCAAGTGACATAAGCAATATCTTATCTTTCGTACTTAATTTATCCATTTCATTGAAACAGTCTTCTTCTATCATATGCCTTCTCCTAATATAGTATCTTCTCTTAATCTAATAACTTCTCTACAATTGCTTTTTGTTCAAATAGAACACAGCCTCCGATATGTTCGTTCATTAATATATTATCAGAACGAAGTTTACGAAACAATGGTGATTGCAAAACCTCTAAAAGTGTACTTTCCTTAACATTCATGTCTGAATATGGCGAGAAAGGGCATGGCTCTGCTCCACCCATTGCGTTGATATGAAAGAATCCTCTTCCTGCTGCTAAACAACCTCCTGATGTCTTCTCATCACCAGGAAATGATACAAACACGAGATTTTCTTGCTCAACTCTAAGGTCTGCTAGCCGCCTCTCCATTAATATCCGTTCTTCTTCATCAATAGCAAGGCCTTTTGTCTTCTCATCAACTGGAACATATTCTACATAGATTACCACCTTAGCACCTTGTTCCACTAACATAGTCGTAAATGCTTCACTCATTACTTCTTCACGATTACTCTTCGTTACTGTCACCGATACTCCATAGAGAATTCCTTTTGCCTTTAATTTCGTCATGTTTTCCTGTAATATCTCATACATACCATCTCCACGACGTAAATCAGTATTCTCTTTCTGACCTTCTATACTTAAGATAGGGACTAAGTTTCGATTTTCATCAAATAATTGCATATAATCTTTCTCAAACATGGTACCATTCGTAAAGATAGGAAAAATGATATCCTTATGCTTCGCTGCCTCTTCAATTACGTCTCTTCTTATAAATGGCTCTCCCCCTGCCAACAAGATAAAACTTATCCCCAATTCTTTTGCCTGTGAAAATACCCTATTCCATTCTTCACCGCTCATCTGTCCCTGGCATTTGGTATCTGTACAAGATTGATTTGCCCTTGCATAACAACCAGCACAATGAAGGTTGCACTTTGTGGTTATACTAGCAATTAAGAATGCTGGTATATGTACCTCTTTCTCATCATACTCTTTTCGTATCTTTGCAGCTTTCTTTGCTGACAAAACATATTTACTTAAAAATACGGACTCTTTTGGATTTTTTAGTGTAGCTTTCATCGCTCCCTTAATAATTCTCTCAATTCCACCATATAGATATTCACCCAAATCAATTTCTTGCATAATTATATATACTCCCTTCAACATTCAAAACATTGTTTGCTAACAATCGTTAGCCTAATTATAGCTAACATTTGTTAGCGTGTCAAGAATTAATTACTAAGTTCAAAATTCTTCCAATGCAAAACCACCATACTGAAAGCATCTTATATATGCTCTTAGCGTATGGTGGTAGTTTAATAATACTATCTATATTTTTTTCTTATTGAAGACCTGTATTGCCCCGAGTAAGCAAAGGATTATCCCTATAAGTGTTAAGACAATCGAAAAACTAAAATCCCCCATCGCCATATCCCCTGTAATTAATGATAAATTATCCGAAGCAAGGCGAATAGGATTGTATTCCTGCAACTTTGGTATCATATTAATTATGAAAAGTACAACAACCACACCTCCAGTTAATAACAAACAAGCATAGTTGCTCTTTACCGCTGCTCCCATTAGTAATAGTACTGCAATTAAGAATATTCCAAACAACCATAGACATAATACTGACTGTAGGATATGTCCTATGCCATCAATATTCCAAAAATAAGCGGTATAATAAGCTGTAGTTGCAAAACAAAGTAACAAACTTAACGTCCACAGACATACTTCCATGGTAAACTTAGAAAGAATAATTGTACTTCTCTTAAGCCCTTTCGTTATCATATTAATAAAAGTTCCTTTACTATATTCTGCGGTTATTCCTCCACTGAACATAATTACAAGTACGATGAGCCCCATCTGTGGTACATTCTTATAAAACTGCATCCAAGAATCAATGGCTGTTGGTTCTGCTATTGAAATCGTAATTCCTTCTTGCGCTAAACTAGCTAACAGATCTGGTGTAATTTTAGCTGTAATGGGATTCATAATTCCAAGTATAAAGAAAACTGTCAATAATATAAAGAGTTTATACGTACGAATACTCTCCATCCATTCCTTTTTAGTAAATGCTATATATGCTTTCATCTTTACTCCCTTTCTCCCATAAATCCATTATTCTTTAACAATTTCTAAAAACAGATCTTCAAGTGTTGGTTCTAATCTCATAAACTTCACTGGAACGATTTCGTTTTTAGCTAGAATCTGTAAAGAATCCTTAGGCAACTTATTCATATTACTTCCCTTTAATTCAATGGTTAACGGATTATCCTCTTTTACCTTACATATATTTGATAAATCATTCATTTCATCTTGAAAGCGTTTTAAATCTTCTATCTTTGCAAATTCAATCTCCAATCCTTCTTTCATATGATTTGCTTTGATTGTTGCCAAATCCCCTTGCATTTGAATCTTTCCTTGATGTATTAACGCTATATTATCACATATACGATCCGCATCAGAAAGAATATGGGTTGAGAATACTACTGTCGTCTTTTCCTTCACTCTATACAAGATATCAAGAATCTCTTTTCTACCAATAGGATCAAGGGCGGAAGTCGGTTCATCACAAATCAATAATTTAGGATCATTTAATAGTGCTTGTGCAATACCAAGTCTTTGCTTCATTCCTCTAGAAAAACCTGCAATCTTCTTATTCGCTTTCTCTAGTCCAACTAGATTTAATAACTCCTGTGTCTTTTGCTTACACTCATTCTTCTTCATTCCTGTGATTTCACCGCATAAGGCAAGATATTCTGAAGGTTTCATATACCCATAATATTCAGGTACATCTGGCAGATAACCAATAAATCGATTCGTATCTGTCTGTCCATAAGTAACCTTTTCACCATTCACCATAACACTACCTTGATCGGCTTGCAAAAGTCCTAGTATGATCTTCATTGTCGTGGTCTTGCCAGCACCATTTTGTCCAAGGAACCCGAATACAGTATGTTCTGGTACATGAAAGTTCACACCATCTAAGATTATCTGCTTTCCAAAAGCTTTCTTAACTTCATTAACTTCTAAGATATTCATCTTACTCGTCTCCTCTTCCAAACACGAAGTAAACTACTGGTCCAATAATCTGAATAAAAACTACAATAATTGCCCACATCACTTTATTCCCAAATCGATATGTGTTGTGTCGTAATACATGCACTAATGCAGTAATCATAAGAACAAATTCTACTATAATTAATGGTAACAATACTGGTAAATATTCAACAAATGACTCTAAACCTGTTGCTAAATACATAAATATCTCCTCCATCTATAACTTTTCTAATTGTTTTATGATATTCTTAAATTCTTTCTCTTCGCTACTTCTCTATAATATGTTAGTGCCTGGAGCCGGACAGGTTTCCGATTTTCAGTAATAAAAGCGACATCACCAATTTCTAATTTCTCACTGGTTGAGAAAAAAGTTTGGTGTGTTGGGTAATTGTAGATTGAATTAACAATATTCCCCTTTTCGATAATCAACGGATTTTTTCCAATCCCCTGTAAGCTTATAGAAGCCGCCATACCACACGGTCCGCCACCAATCACAATTGCTT